>PWWL01000357.1 GCA_003561515.1 Balneolaceae bacterium | reverse complement strand
GCGGTCGAGCGGCATGTGGCGGTCTTCGAGCACTACCTGCGGACCGGCCACGTCGTGCGGCCGCCGCCCGCGTGAGCCGCGACAGCGCATGGCCGGTCGCCTGGAGGGCCTAGCCTATCCTGAGAGGCATGCCTGAGCACCGCTTCGACCTCAGCGGCAAGACCGCGATCGTCACTGGCGCCAGCCGCGGCCTGGGATCGTACTTCGCGCGCGCCCTCGCCGGCGCCGGCGCCGATCTGGTCATCACCAGCCGCAGGCTGCAGGCCCTCGCCGAGACCCGCCGGGCCGTGGAGGCCTTGGGTCGCCGCGCGCTCCCGCTCGAGCTCGAGGTGTGCGACCTCGCGAGCATCGAGCGCATGGTCGAGGCGGCGCAGGAGCACTACGGCCACATCGACATCCTCATCAACAACGCCGGCGTGAACATCCGCAAGAGCGCAGTCGAGGTGACGTGGGACGACTGGAACACCGTCCTCGACACGAACCTACGCGGGGCGTTCTTCGTGGCGCAAGCGGCGGCCAAGCGGATGATCCCCCGCGGCTACGGACGCGCCGTCAACATCGGTTCGGTCACCAGCGTCTTCGGCTACGCCGGCATCACCCCCTACTGCGCCAGCCGCGGCGGCGTGAAGCAGCTGAGCATGAGCCTCGCCGACGAGTGGGGCGCCCACGGCATCACCGTCAACTGCCTCGCGCCCGGCTGGTTCGAGACCGACCAGAACCGGGTGCTCTACCAGAACGAGGCGTGGGTGGCCTACCTGGAGGACCGCATCCCCCTGGGCCGGCACGGCCAACCGCACGACCTCGACGGCGCCGTCGTCTTCCTCGCCTCCGACTCGAGCGCCTACATCACCGGACAGACCATCCTCGTCGACGGCGGCATCACCACCGGCGCCACCAAGGCCACCGTCCAGGACGATGCGTAGCCCCCGCCGGCAGCGACCCCCGGACACCTCGGGCGGAGGGGACCCATGACGTACGAAGAGCACTTCGCGTTCGCACGACGCTACCTGCCCGGAGGGGTGAGCGCCACCGCCAGGGCCAACGCAGCGATCGGCCACCCGCTCTACGTCGAGCGCGGCGACGGCGCCCGCGTGATCGACATCGAAGGCAACACACTCATCGACATGTGCGCCTCACACGGCGCTGCCCTACTGGGGCACAACCACCCCGCAGTCGAGCAGGCGGTGGGGGAGGCGCTCGCGCAGGGGATCATCTGCGCGTACGAGACGGTCGACCACGCGCGACTGGCCGAACAGGTCGTCCAGATGATCCCCTGCGCGGACATGGTGCGCTTCGCCGGCAGCGGCACCGAGACCGTCATGCACGGACTCCGCCTCGCCCGCGCCGCCACCGGCCGCCACAAGGTCATGAAGTTCGAAGGCCACTTCCACGGCTACTCCGACCTCCTCAACTACAGCGTCGCACCGCCCATCGACATGGCCGGCCCTCCCGACCGACCCACCCCACACCCCGAGTCCGCTGGCATGCCCCCCGACCTGGCGCGCGATCTCGTGATCCTGCCCTTCAATGACACCGAGACCCTGGAGCGCGCCTTTGGCGCCCACGGCAACGAGACCGCTGCCCTCTTCATGGAGCCCATCAACTACGACGCCGGCTGCATCGTGCCGAAAGAAGGCTTCATCGAGCGCTGCCGGGAGCTCTGCAGCCAGTACGGCGTCGTCCTCTTCTTCGACGAGATCCTCACCGCCTTCCGCATGCACCCCGCAGGCGCGCAGGGCTACCTCGGCGTCACACCCGACCTCTGCGCCCTCGGGAAGGCCTTCGGCGGCGGCCTCCCCATCAGCGCCCTCACCGGAAGGCGCGCCGTGATGGAGCACCTGCGGCCGCTCGGCGACAGCGAGATGAGCGGCACCTTCCTGGCGCACCTCACCGCCGTCAAGGCGGCCCGAGCTGCACTCCACGAATACGCGCGGCCCGGCTTCCATGAAACGCTCAACGCCCGCGCCGACCGCTTCGGCGCCGCCTTGCAGGGGGCCATCGAGCGCAGCGGGGTGCGGGTCAGGCTCCAGCACGTAGGCCCGCGCTTCGGTCTCTACTTCGGCGTCGACGCGCCCGTCACCAACTACCGCGAGGCCGCCGCACAAGACCGCACCATGCTCATGACATTCATCGCCGCGTGCTTCGAGCGCGGCGTCTACCTCGCCGTCTCGCCGCATCACGGCTTCTCCGCGGCGCACACCGACGAAGACCTCGAGCACGTCACCCACGTCTTCGAAGCGGCGCTCCACGAGGTCCACCGCGTGCACTCCAGCGAGGAGCGACGCCATGGCGGCTGAGCCGACGCTGACTGGTCGCGTGGGACTCGTCACGGGCGCGGCGCGCGGCATCGGACGCGCGGTCGCGCTCATGCTCGCCGAGGGCGGTCTCGACATCGTCGTGAACGACGTGGCCTGCGGTGAGGACGCCAAGGAGGTGGCGAGAGAGGTCCGGGCGCGCGGCCACGAGGCCGTCATCCACGAGAGCGACGTCTCCGACCGCGACGCGGTGCGCGCGATGATCGAGACGACGGTGACGCGCTTCGGACGACTCGACGTGGTGGTGACCAGCCACGCCTCCTCCGTCCGCGAACCCATCCTGGAAGCCAGCTGGGAGGGCTTCATGCGCACCCTCGAGGTCATGCAGCTCGGTGTCGTGCACGTCGCGCAGCTCGCAGCGCAACAGATGGTGCAGCAGGAACCGCTCGGTGAGAGCCGCGGCAAGCTCGTGCTGGTTGGCTCCGTACGCGCCTTCCTGCCCATCGCGGGCAGCTCCGCCTACAACATGGCGAAAGCCGCCACGCGCCACTTCGCCAAGACCATCGCCGCCGAGCTCGCCCCGAAGCACATCAACGTCAACCAAGTCGACCCTGGCTGGGTGGACACACCCGGCGAACGTAAGCACTACACCGAAGCCCAACTCCGCTCGGCCGGCGCCGCCACCATCCCCTGGGGTCGGCTGGCGGCCCCCGAGGAGGTCGCCAAGGCCGTGCGCTTCTTCGTCAGCTCCGACGCCGACTACATCACCGGCGCCGAACTCCTCGTCGACGGCGGCTTCGTCCTCGGCATGGACCGGTATGCGGGGCTCGACGAAGGGGCAGAGCGTTGAAGTTGCCAGACGACCAGGCCGCCGCAGAGGTCAGGCCGCCACTGGCGCCTGCGGGCGAAGACCACCTCGTTGCCTGCGTCTCCCCAGCCGAGTGGAGGCCGAACCGACCAGCGCCCCTTGACGCCACCTCTGCGGTCCGAGAGGATTGCCCATGAGCACGATGGCGGCCACCATGCCCAGCCGCTCGCGCGACACGCTCACCCGATTCGGGTCGAGCCGGAGGTACCAGCGATGACCGACCAGACGACACCTCATGCACCCTTCGCCAGCCGCGTCGTCGCGATTACGGGTGGAGCTGGCGACATCGGCTTCGCGACCGCTCGACACCTTGGCCGCGAGGGGGCCGCAATCGCACTGATCGACGTCCATGCGGACAAGCTCGAGGCAGCGAAGAAGAAGCTCGAAGCCGAAGGGGCCGTGGCCCACGTCTGGCTTTGTGACGTCACCGACGAAGCGGCTGTCGAGACCACGGTCGCCGCCATCGCCGACCAGTTCGGTAAGGTCCAGCATCTCTTCAACAACGCCGGGATCCAGGGTCTCTTCGAACCGCTGCTCGATTACCCGGCAGACGACTTCGACGCCGTTCAGGCGGTCAACGTGAAGGGGGCCTTCCTGGTCCTGCGCGCCTTCGCCCGCCACATGGCCGTGATCGGCGGCGGCTCGATCGTGAACATGGCGAGCATGGCTGGCGTCGGTGGACCGCCGAACATGATCTCCTACGCGACCTCCAAGGCGGCGATCCTGGGCATGACCATGACGGCTTCCAAGGACCTCGCCCCCCACGGCATCCGCGTGAACGCCGTCTCGCCCGCCTACATGGGCCCGGGCTTCATGTGGACACGTCAGGTCGAACTGCAAGCGGCCGCCGGCAGTCAGT
>PWWL01000068.1 GCA_003561515.1 Balneolaceae bacterium | reverse complement strand
CCTGCGGTAAAAACCGGGAAAGATGTGCCAGTCTCCGGATTCTCATTCTTGCCGGCTTGCCCCGAAAACAGGCTTTGAACATCGTTATAGCCTTTAAGGAATTCCTCGTATTTTGAACCGCCGGGAACGCAGAGAAGCCGCAGCGGTCGCGGAGAGGGTTTGGTTACCGGTAAATAATTTGGATTCCGGAGGCCCTGGATGGGGCTGAATCTTCGTGTTTGTCTCTGCACAGGCACTATGAATTGATCACAGATAGTCTGATTTAAGCAACTGTTAGAATATTCTCTCTTGCTCATTGCGCTGACCGGGATTAACTTTAAAAAATGAACAATCAAATAACGGAATTACGCTTACTCTAATGAAGGGGTGTGGCTCGAATGTTACAATATGAAGCTACTGTTAAGTATCCTATGATTAAGATATTGTAATCCAAGTTCCCAAGTTAATTAAATACATTGTGGACTGTTAGAGTTAGTATTCATCATGTAGAGTAATTAGCTACAAAAAAGTAAATTGAATAAGTGATTCAGAGACCGAATACATGAGGGTCAGAAATAAATGATATCGGGTAGAAAACTGAAGTTGTGAAATCAGTTTTTCTGGTGTCTTTTGTCATCTGTTTCGGTAACCTCTGGATACTGTAGCTTGAATTAAGAGTAGAGAAGCAATGGAAATAGAATCGTATAAAGTTCGATACAAATACATAAATAAATTCACAAGGGGTCTGATTTTTCTCGCCGGAGATACATTCGCTATAGTTCTCTCGGCAGTCGTGGCTTTTTTAATTCTTTCTCCTTTTTCATCCATAACCCGTTCATTTCCGCTTTTATATACGCTGTTGTTTACGGGCTCTGTTTTGTCGGGACTCGCAATGTTCCGCATGTACCTGGTAAACTGGCGCTACACAAGCCTTCGTGAAATGGTCCGTATTGTGAATGGGGTTGGAGTAGGGGCACTTTTCACTGTTTTGATTGCAGAACTCTTTTTAAGCGCCGCCAACTTTGAGTATGCGTTTACAGCGCTCGCTTCTATTAATGCACTACTGCTGATTGGCGGATTTCGCATAAGCAAGCGCCTATACATTGAGCTAATCCTTGCACCCAGGAAGCGGGCCAAACACACGATTATTTTCGGGGCGGAAAGTGAGGGTGAGCAGATCCTGCGCGATATCCTGAAGAACGACCAGTGGAACCTTGCGGTTCACGGGCTGTTCGATGACAGGATTATGCCGGGGCTGCTCCTTCATGAAGCCAGAATACTGGGCGGCAAGGACAAGATGTTTGAATATATCGCCGCCAATCCGGTTGAGCAGTTAATTGTCGCATTTCCTGAGATTCCCAAGAAAGACCTTAAGCAAATTATCGACAAAGTGAAGGAGATTCGTCCGTCTATGGACATAAAAATCCTTCCATCCTTCCATTCATTGACGGATGATCCCGTAGGAGTTAAAAATATCCGGGATATCAGTATTGAGGATATTCTTGGCCGCGAGCCGGTTAAGATTGACATGGAGACAATCAGGGACAGCGTGAGCGGAAAAACCGTTTTGGTCACGGGCGGCGGCGGATCTATCGGCAGCGAACTGGTTCGCCAATGTGCCAACCTGAAACCGGCAAAGCTGGTAGCCCTCGATGTGGATGAAACGGAACTGTTCCACATCGAAAACGAACTTAAAGGTGTGGGTATCGATATTGTTCCATGTGTTGCAAGTGTGGCAGACTACAACAAGATGGACCAGATTTTCGCGATGATTCAGCCCGATGTGGTTTTCCATGCTGCGGCTTACAAGCACGTTCCAATGATGGAAAGCTTTCCTGAAGAAGCAGTGAAGGTGAATGTGGGCGGCACTCGTAACCTGGCCGACCTGGCCTGCCGCCATATGGTTGATAAATTTGTGATGGTGTCGACCGATAAGGCCGTGAACCCTACCAACGTGATGGGTGCAACCAAACGCGTTGCAGAGGAGATCTGCATGTCGTACAACGGAACCTGCGTTACAAAATTTGTATCCGTGAGATTTGGAAATGTACTTGGATCGCGCGGCTCCGTAGTGCCTCTTTTTATTGAGCAGATCAAAAACGGCGGCCCTATTACCGTTACCGATCCGGACATGAAGCGCTACTTCATGACCATCCCCGAAGCGGTGCTGCTGGTGATGCAGGCAGGTGCGATGGGCGACGGAGGCGAGGTATTTGTACTCGACATGGGCGAGCCGGTGAAAATTCTCGACATGGCGCGAGATCTGATTCGTCTGCACGGACTAGAGCCGGACAAGGACATAAAGATCGAATACAGCGGCCTGCGTCCGGGCGAAAAACTGTTTGAAGAGCTGCTTAATGCAGAAGAAGGAGTGAACAAAACCGAGCACGTTGAAATCTTTAAGGCGATTTGCAGCCGTAAACTGAAAAAGGATGATCTTGATGCTCACATCGAGAAGCTTTTCGATCTCATTCATGAAGGGCGTACGGATGGTGTGAGAAACCGGCTTCAGGCTATTGTGCCAACCTACACATTCCGAAGAGAATTGAAGAAAATGGGAATGTTGAGCGAGCCGGATAAGGAAGCTCTGCTAGGTTGATTTGGCATTCCTGAAGTAGAGTATTGAAAAGTTGCTTGGTTATTTTGCAAGAGTGTTACCAAGTGCAACCCGAAGATGACATGCCCAATGCAGGGTTTGGCCAAGAAGGTATTGGCAGCATTAGAAAAGAGTGATATGCGAAAAACACAGTGCATTACATTGTGGCAATACGCCTCCAGGGATGCATAATACAGGTTTCTTTGCCGCTTGTTAATAAATTCTAACCCAGGTTTACGGGGTTTGTAGGTGTTTTTGCCTAGATCAGTATTTTAATTAACGCGATAATTGCGTAATCTTGAGACATAGTTCATTATTGAGTGAATGAGATGCTTTAGGAATTACACAACTTTTTTGTCAGGAGCGAAGAAGTCAGCCGTTGGTACACGGCTGAAGTGCTGGGTGTCAGGTTCGCAACAGTGATGAGAAAAAACAGAAAGAGACGGGGTAAGAGTTAAATGTCAATTAACGATCTAATAATTATTTTTCCGGCAGTTATCACAGCTTTTGTGATCTGCTATCTTTCAATGCCGGTTATTATCCGTGTTGCAGAGATAAAGAACCTTATTGACAGCCCGGATGACGTCAGAAAAATTCACGATTCAGTTATGCCTACATTAGGGGGCATCGGAATTTTCGGAGCTTTCATTATTTCATTCTCCATTTGGGGGCAGGCAGCCACACTCGTTTCCTATCCTTTCTTTATTGCAGCGCTTTTCATGCTATTCCTTGTTGGGATAAGAGATGATATTCTCATGCTGGATCCGGTTAAGAAACTGGTTGTACAGGTGGCTGCTGCAGCGCTTCTTGTGGCGGGCGGCGGAATTTACATAACGGATTTAGGCGGCTTGTTCGGGCTGTATACCATCCCTGCTTATGCCGGAATCCTGATTTCAGTGCTGGTTCTGGTAACCATAACCAATGCAATTAATTTGATTGATGGCATTGACGGATTGGCCGGAGGTATTGGTGTGATTGTGGCAAGCATTTTTGGAATCTGGTTCTGGAGTGCTGGTTTCCTGAGCCTTGCGATCTTATCATTCTCACTGGCAGCGGCACTTATCGGATTTCTCGTGTACAACATGCATCCGGCCAGAATTTTCATGGGTGATACCGGAGCTATGGCGATCGGATTTATCCTGGGCTATCTAACGCTCGAGTTTTTATCACTGAATGCGGCACTTGCAGGCGGAGCATGGCACGTTTCAAATGCCGTGGTTCTTGCGGCTGCAATATTGATTGTTCCTGTATTCGACACCATACGCGTATTTTTAATCCGGATAAATAATCGGAAAAATCCATTCGAGGCCGACAGAAATCATATGCATCATAGGTTGATTGATGCAGGTATGCCGGCCCATTTCGCATCATTCTCTCTATGGCTGGCAAATATATTTGTAATCATCGTTG
>PWWL01000158.1 GCA_003561515.1 Balneolaceae bacterium | reverse complement strand
TCGATTCATACGGCTTCTGGGGACCATCAACCGGTTTTGAGCTTCCTGCCGATTACACTGCAACCACTGGGTTTACAGCATTATTCAACAAGGCCGGGGAATATGAAATCCGGCTGGAACTGATTGAAGCACCCGATGGAGATGTCATCGCTGCAACAACCTTTACCCAGGAAATTACTGTAAGAGAAGTGCCAGAAATATTATATGTAGATGACGATTGGGCAGGCAGTGACTTTTTGCAAGATCTGGGTGATGATAGGTTCTTTGGATACAATGCCTTTGCAACTATTCAGGGTGCAGTTGATGCAGCCAATGAAGGAAATACCATTGAAGTAGCTGAGGGGACTTATTACGAAGCTGTGGTGATTGATGGAGAAGAGCGAGACCTGGACGGTTTGATTTTGCGGGGTACAGAAAACAGCAGGCCGGTGGTTATAAGCACAGGCCATGGTATTCGTATAGTAGATGCAGAAAACATCACCATCGAAAATTTCATAGTACGAGAGGCCGATGGCCGGGGTGTCTATGCAACAAGAACCAATGGCATAATCATAGACAATGTTCTTTCAGAAGATAATGCGAATGATGGAATACGCGTAAGAGAATCGCATAATGCTACGGTAGAGAATAGCCATTCGCTAAACAATGATGGAGATGGTATTTCATTCTATGCGTATGGAAGCGTTGTTAACAATACGATTGGAGACAACCAAGAGAGAGGAATTTACCATAATGGAAGATCAGCTGGTGGTGAGGGGCACGTTACTATCTCAGGTAATACAGTGTATGGTAGCCTGATGAATCATTCAGCGATTAACCATCATGCTGCAGGGATTGAAGTATATACGGGTACAAGCGGTATACATACACTGAGCGCAACTGTTGAAAACAATCAGGTTTACGACAATAAGGGCAATGGAATTCTGCTCTACAAAGTGAATCACGAAACAGGAGTGGGTCCCATTAGTTCAGATAACATATCGATCGTAAGAGGTAACACTGTTTATAATACCACCGGACTCGAAGGGAAAATCCCTGTTGGTGACGGTATCCTGATCTATAAGTCTCACTATGTTGAGATAGATGATAATCTTGTATATGGTAACGAGGGTTCAGGAATCAGGATCACGAACGATTACCGTTATGGACCGATTGGGTCAACGACGAATGTGGAAGTTAAGAATAATACGCTGAACGACAACCCAACAGGTCTGCTTTTACAAGGCGACAATCTGAGTGATATTGATGTTTCTGACAATACCTTCAATGACAACATTTACCAGGTTCACGACATGACCGAACCTGATCAGATAGAGTTTATCCTTGCCAGTAACAACTTCAACCGCGCTGTAGTAGTCCGCGATAACCCGATTGTAGTACCAATCATCTTCAGTAGTATACAGGATGCGATTGAGGAGGCCAATCCGGGACAAACTGTTCAAGCTCTTGCCGGTTACTACGAGGAAAACCTGGCTGGCTGGAAAGACATGGAAATCACTAAATCTCTTACTCTGAAAGGTGCAGGGTCAGGACAAACAATTATTGGCCTTTCAAGCGGAAAGTCAAATGGCTTGGAGATCAGAGGAGACGACCTGAACGTACATCTCGAAGGTTTAACATTTACAAAAAGAGATGGTGAAACAGAAGGCCCAGAAAGGGCTTTACGCATCGGCGAAACAACCAGCACCTTCAACAGCCTTACCATGATAGATGTAGAGGTAACACATGCGGCAGTGCATAATGTTGAATTAAGTGGAAATGCAACCATCGCAATGTTAACGGTGACTGATTGTAAGTTTACCGATGCCGGCGATACAGGATTTTATTCATTTGCAACCATTGAAGGTGGTGCCATGACTGACAATATATTTGACCTGAATGGCCGAAATGATCAGTACGGCGGCGGACTTCATCTCGCCGGCCCAACATCGAACCTGACTGTTACCGGAGGCAGCATGAGCAACAATGCGCATGTTGGTTTTGCTGGGCGCAGGCTCACCAATGTAACTTTTGAAAATGTGAGTGCAAATGAAAACGGCCCCGGCAATCCCGGATTAATGGGATACCAGGGTTATGGAATGGTTATAAACGAAAAGCACAGCATATCAGAAAACGTTGCTTTCACGAACGTTGATATGATTGACAACAAACTTGATGGTATGATGCTGACGGCCGAGAATGGCAAGGAACTCAAAAACATTACTATAACAGGAGGCACTTATACCGGCCATGATCGCCACGCAATCTGGAATTGGCCTCAAGCAGGCGGGATCATTTCAGATGTTACCATTGATGGCATTACCACTTCAGGGAAAGCCCCCATTAAGTTTCATCACATCTCTGATATAAACATTCTCAAAGCCACCATTGGAGGAGGTTCCGGTTTTGGCATTGACGTAAAATATGCCGATGACGTAACAATTAGCGGGAATAATGTGACTGGCAGACAGGCTCATGCAGTAATCGTATGGAATACCATTGATTTTGAGGTTTCCGGAAACAACATCCATGATAATGATGTGGTAGGAATCTTCCTGCAAGATGTAAGCAATGGCCAGGTATCAGCAAATAATTTGATCAAGAATAACCAGGACGAAAGCCATGGAGGCTATACCAATAACCCCGGCAACCTGGTATTCAGGGAAAATTGCGCAAATATTTCCGTTACCGGCAATACCGTTAGAGAAAGCAAACGCAATGGCATATGGATCCGTGAAGGCTCTAATAGTAACATTACTGTCAATAATAACAATATAACTGATAATGGCCTTGCCCAGATCAATAACGAAGATTCATTTACACTGGACGCCACCTGTAACTGGTGGGGCCAGGATACCGGTCCGGAACCAGGTCAAATATCAGGCGATGTGGATGCCTCTATATGGTTGATTGAAGACGACCTTGAAGATCCAAACTGTGCCGGTGGACAGCCCGTACAGGTTTTCCGCAATGATGAACTCATAGCCGGATTCCCAACCATACAGGAAGGCATTGACTTTGCAGATAATGGTGATGTGATTGAAGTGGCGGCGGGCATCTATGAAGAAACCCTGACAATAAATGTAGAAAATCTTGAATTACGGGGTGCTAAGTATGGTGTGGATGCCAGAGGTACAACAGATGATGACGGATGGTATCAGGGACGTACTGGAGTCGATGAATCGATTATAAAGGCCACGGATCTAATGGCAATAACCGCATCAGGTGTCACCATTGATGGATTCACGATCACGCAAGACACATACCCAGGTGGAGGCTCAGATAGAATTGGCCCGGCAGCTGATGAGATTACATTGATTAACAACATTATCAACCGCAGGCTTTTCCCGGCTGTGCATATCAGCGACTTCACTGTAAAGCAAAACTGGTTCGGCACTGAAAGCGGCAGTGCAATATATCATGAAAAAGGCGCCACAAATCTCAGTATTACTGACAACCTCTTTACGAATCTTGGTCACTCGGCAATTATTCTTGTTCTTGAAGACTGGATAAATGTAACGATTGAAGGTAATCAGATTGACGGTACTAGTTCTCATGGGATAAACCTTGCTGGTGACAAACAGGAAAACCTGGTGGTTCAGGATAACAAACTCAGGAATATTGGTGATAGCGAGTATCGCTCCGGAATCCAGTTGCGCAGTCCGATATTTGTTAATGCAACTGTAAAATCAAATATAATCAGCGATAGCTACGTAGGGATTCAATTCCATCCAAATGCTGATGAACTTGGAGTGAATATAACTGAAAACACTCTGCTAAACAATGCCATACAAGTAGTTGACTTTAGTTCTGAAGCCAATCTGGAGTCAATCCTCGCTTCCAACACCTTCGACCGCGCCGTGGTCGTTCGCGGAAGCGACATCAAAATACCAATTATCTTCAGCAAAATACAGGATGCAATAGATCATGAGGATACTGATGCGGAAGATATTGTGGATGTGGCTGCGGGTGTTTATGATGAAGTTGTACTAGTTAACAAGCAGCTATCT
>PWWL01000016.1 GCA_003561515.1 Balneolaceae bacterium | reverse complement strand
CTCCGGATCAGTAACGTTCACAGCGGTGCCATCGGCGGCTGGTTCGACAATGAGTGGCGATGGATGGCCGACCCCGATCAGGCCGGTGTGGGAGCGTTTGGAGATCTGGGCTGCCATGCTGCCGATCTGCTGCTTTGGTTTATGTCTGACGACAGGCCGGCATCCTGCTCTGCTCATATCGACTCGGTTCTGAACCGTTATCCGGGCTGCGATGAATATGGCGAAGGCATGGTGAGATTCGACTCAGGTGCAGTGGGCACAATTGCCGGCGGATGGGTAGATCACGCCAATCCAAATCAAATCGAAATTTCGGGTACGAAGGGACATCTTAGGGTTACAAACGGAGAGCTCTTTTTACAGATTCCGGACAGGGATGCTTCCGCTTCAGCACCGTGGGATGATCTTGAAGAGGCGATAGAACATCCGTTAGACATATTTTTCAATGCGGTTACAGGTGAAGAAAATTTACCTCTTGTTACGGCTGTTGAAGCTGCAGCAGTGAACAGGCTGATCACTGAAATGTATAGGGGCAGCTCCGAGCGCAGCTGGATAGCGATTTAACAGGTTTTAAATCGGGAATCAGAGTGAGGCCGATGCACTGTTCTTTTCAAGGGCGTTTCTGAGAAATCTCGAAAGTCCCTGAGTATCCATGTAACCCCTTCTGCGATCTATAACATTGCCATTAGAGTCGAGAACTACGGTGAAGGGATAAGCCGTTACGCCCATTTTCGCGGCAAAATCCTGTTCGGTAATCTCCTCACCGAGAAATGCGATCCTGTTGTCAGAATTACCGTTCACCTTTACGGGATGAAATTCACGATCAAGAATTGAGCGAATGGTTGGCGACGGATAAACTTCGCGATTCATTTTCCGGCACCACTGACAGCCCACTTCAAAGATGTCCACCAGAATCAGCCGGTTATCAATCGCAGCTTGATCAATGGCATCTTGCAGAACCATCCAGTCAGGTTCATTTTCAATCTCCGGCGGCTGAATCTGCATAAAAGAGTAGTATGCAAATACAGCAATAAATATTGCGATCAGCGATCCGATAACTGCCTTACGGGACATGTATGAAGTATTAAGTTGCTTGGAGTTTTAATGTACTGCGCAATATAAGGAGTTTTGGATTTTTGAGGAATGGCAAGTGCACCGGTTTGTAAACTGCACTGTTATGCAGTCTCTTCAAATCCGGTTTCAGTAACGTCTCAGAATCGTTGTTCTTGTGTCGAAAGCAGATGAGCTCTTTAAAAGTGAATGCTTCACCATTTTTATTAAATATAACGTGAGTTCCCCGACCTATTCCTATTGTTTGAACAGATCTTGTTAAAATCGTTTTGCCTCTAATCAGGAGATCCCTCTGTGCATTCGCTGCGCTTACTTACTACAAGTGACAGATTTGTAAAAAGCTTGGTTTTGGGCTTAATTCGGCGTTTTTGATTTTCACGAACACACCCCTAAATCACTATGTGGAAATCGCTACGCTCGGAGCCCCTCTCAAGTTGAGTGCTTTTCGAAATCCCGACACTTCGGGGAGGGATACCCTGAAAACCATTATTGAGTTATGGGACTCAGTAATTTCACATATAAACTTGTGTCCACGCGACAGGAGCTATTAGGGGAACACAGGTTAAAGACAAAGTCATCGACCCGGATACACTCTCCAACATAGCCGGACGTAGCGATTGTAATGGAGTCCGTTCAATAAAGCCGATTTTTTCAAGACTGAGTAACGTCGTGGCAAAGGATACTTTAAAGTGTTGAATGTAAGTGTAAAATAAATCTGCACCTCTTTTATAACATTTAACATTAAATCAGGAATGAAACCGTGTGAATATCAGTAATTTTGATTTAGATCATAATCTACACCGACAATGAAAAAATCCGCTTATCTTGTTTTAGCAGCTTTATTTACTGTTTTTCTGTTTTCTTGTAGCGAAGACGAAAACAATGTGAATAACTTTGGTTCCGCGCAGGTTATTCCGGCAGTAGAGGCGGTTCAGGCACAGTTTGGTGGGCTGCCACTTGAAGAGAGATTAAGCGGAATCGTTACGGCCGGTAATCAGGTGGATATCTACCCAAGAATTTCAGCCCCGGTTGAAGCGGTTCTTGTACAAACAGGCGATGAAGTAGAGAGAGGTCAGCCGCTGGTGCGCATGCGCGATAATGAATACCGTGAGCGCCTACGCCAGGCTGAAGCTAATCTAAGAATAAATCTCGCCCAGGAACGGCAGGCAAGGGCATCGCTCGGAGAAATTGAATCGCAGATGAGAAGGCAGCGTGTACTTGCCGAGCGCGATCTTACGAGCGAACTTGAAATGGAGCGGCTTACGGCTCAGCTTGAATCTGCAGAGGCAAGCCTTGAACTGGCAAAAGCACAAGTTGAACAGGCCGAGTCGAATGTAGAAGAACAAAAGGATGCGCTTGAACAAACCGTGATCAGAGCCCCGATTAGCGGTACGGTTGGGCAGCGCGCGGTTGAGGTTGGAATGCAGGTCAGCACAAGTTCAAGACTGTTTACCATCGGTGATCTATCGCGATCGAAGGTAACTGTGAACCTGACGGAACGGATGATGCGATACATAAGCACGGGGCAATCAGTACGAATATTTTCAGAAATTTTGGGCGATACCGTTTTGACGGGTGAAATCTCCCGGATTTCTCCTTTTCTCGGTGCGGGCAGTTTCAGTACAGATGCCGAAATAGATGTAGGCAATGAAAACAGGCTTCTTATGCCTGGCATGTTTGTAACCGTGGATATCCTGTATGGGGAGAGCGAGCAGGCCACACTGATTCCTTTAAGTGCGATATACCGGCACCCAAACACAGGCGAAACCGGAGTTTTTGTTGCAACCAACTTTGGCGTTGAGGCCGAGATGCTTGAAGAACTTGAAAACGGCAACTCCAGAGGCCAGCTGAGCAACGCAACGGATGTTGAGTTTATTCCTGTCGAAGTAATTGCACGGGGCCGCGACGCTGCAGGGGTGGCGGGAATCCGCAGCGGGCAATGGGTGGTTACCGTTGGGCAGAATTTGCTTGTACGCGATAGCAGAGGCACGGCACGCGTACGGCCGATGTCGTGGAATCAGATCATGGATATGCAAAGAATGCAGCCTCAAGATCTTCTGCGCGAAATAATGAACGGGGATATTGTGCAGAGCTCCGCTACCAACCTGTAACTGAACCAATCATTTCTCAACTCCTATGCCTATAACCGATACTTCGATAAAACGTCCCATAGCTACAACCATGGTCTACCTGATCGTGATTGTTCTGGGAATTACGGGATTCAGGTATCTGCCGGTAGATCTGCTGCCACCCATCGAGTTTCCGAGGCTGTCTGTAACGGTGGCCTACCCCAATGTTGGCCCCGAAGAAATTGAAAACATCATAACCGATCAGCTCGAGAATGCGCTGGCGGGCGTTGCGGGGCTTGAGGAGATGACCTCTCGCTCGCAGGAAGGACAGAGCCAGGTGTCACTGAGCTTTACCCAGGGCACCAACCTGGATGAGGCAGCCAACGACGTACGTGCGGCACTCGACAGGGTTCGCCGAAACCTGCCCGATGAAGCCGACACGCCGCGTGTTCGGAAATTTGATCCGAACGATTCCCCTATTGTCATTCTCGGGGCTCAATCAACCCGTCCGCTTGACGAGCTAACCCGTCTGCTTGAGCGGGATATTGCCAAGCGGATTGAGCAGGTGCCCGGCGTGGGTTCCATCGATGTGTGGGGCGGAGTATATCGTGAGATCAGGGTGAACCTGAAACGTGACCGGCTTACCGGCAGCGGGCTTACCGCCACAGACGTTCAGAATGCCATTGTAGCCGAAAACAACACCTTGCCCGGCGGTAATGTAAAAGACGGCCTTACTCAACTCTATGTGCGCACGCTTGGTGAATTTGAGTCCATCGATCAGATCAGGCAGACAATCATTACCCGTGTTGATGGCAGGCCGATTCGCGTAATGGATGTAGCCAATGTGGAGGATT
>PWWL01000113.1 GCA_003561515.1 Balneolaceae bacterium | reverse complement strand
TTTTCCGGTATCCCAAGCTCACGGCCCACGTTTCGCACTTCATCCTTGAATAGTTCACGGACAGGCTCAATCAGATCCATTTTCATTTTCTCCGGCAAGCCGCCTACGTTGTGGTGCGACTTGATAGTGGCCGAAGGGCCTTTAAAAGAGACGCTCTCAATCACATCAGGATAAAGCGTGCCCTGAGCCAGAAATTTGAAGTCATTTTCATCAGAAATAGCATCTTCAAATACTTCGATGAACGTGTTTCCGATGATCTTACGTTTCTCTTCCGGATCGGATACTCCTGTAAGTTTGGTTATAAACAACTCTGAGGCGTCAACGCCTTTTACCGGGAGCTTTAGATGTTCTTTGTAGGTGGCGAGTACGTTTCGGAATTCGTTTTTTCTCAGAAGGCCATTGTCCACAAAAATGCAGAGCAGCTGATCTCCGATGGCCTTGTGCAGCAGGGTAGCAACAACGGTTGAATCGACGCCGCCCGAAAGAGCGCAAAGTACCTTGTCAGTCCCAACTTTTTTTTGGATTTCTTCAATTTCCGTTTCAATAAAGGATGCCGCCGTCCAATCGCCCCGGCAGTCACAAATACTGATCACGAAGTTTTGCAAAATTGCCTCACCCTCATCTGTGTGCACCACTTCGGGATGGAACTGAACGCCGAATATTGGCTTGGTATCGTGCCGTACAGCTGCCACGGGCGCATTTTCTGTATGTGCAATCACCCTGTATGGTGAAGGGAGTTCATGAATGTGATCGCCATGACTCATCCATACCGACGACTCTTCTGAGATATTTTTGAAAAGGTCGGAGCTGTCGTCGATCAGCAGTTTGGCACGGCCAAATTCCCGTTTTTCGGCTTTATCGACACTGTTGGGCGCGATGGCGTGAGCAAGAGACTGCAGTCCGTAACAGATCCCCAATATTGGCACATCAAAATCGAGATAATCCAGGTTCAGCTCAGGTGCATCACTGTCATAAACGCTTTTAGGGCCACCGGAAAGAATAATTCCCTTTGGTGGTTTTTCTCTGAAGTCAGAGGGATCAGCATTGAAGGGGTGAATTTCACAGTAAACGTGCAGCTCTCTAAGACGGCGGGCGATTAACTGGGTATACTGTGAACCGAAATCAAGGATGAGTACCCACTCATCGTGATGAGTTTGCATGTGCGGGAAAATCTAAATGAATTTGCTCTGAAAATTTGATCGGTGAAAATACAAAATCCGCGACACTTTATTTGATTTTACTCCATAAGCTGCTTCGGATTTTTGAAAAACCGGAGACTCGTTTTCTCCGGATTTCAAACTATCAATCGGTGAGTTCGGCGTAGTTTTCAGCTGAGAGAAGGTTGTCGAGCTCTGATGAATCGGAGAGTTTTATCTTAACCATCCAGCCGCCGCCATACGGTTCATTGTTCACAATTTCAGGATCATCTTCCAGGGCTTCATTAATTTCAATGATTTCACCGGAAACGGGAGAATAGAGCTCGGATACGGTTTTTACTGCCTCCACAGTACCAAAGACTTCATCCTGATCAAATTCCGATCCTTCGGGCTCCAGTTCTACAAATACAATATCACCAAGTTCACCCTGGGCAAAATCGGTAATTCCAACGGTTACGGTTCCGTCTCCGTTGTCGCGTACCCATTCGTGTTCTCGCGTGTATTTAAGGTCGTCAGGTATGTTCATGTCAGGATTTGTTAATTAGTTAGTTTCCGGATTGAATTTGAAAGATTTTTCGAGGTATTGCGTGTTGAAGTTGCCACTCTGGAAGTTTGGATCATCCATAAGCTGAAGGTGGTAGGGAATGGTAGTTTTGATTCCCTCAATGATGAACTCTTCGAGAGCACGCCTCATTCGATTGATTGCTTCCTCACGCGTAGGAGCGCTCACAATTAGCTTGGCGATCATCGAGTCGTAGTGAGGCGGAATCACATAGCCTGAATAGGCGTGAGTGTCAACGCGCGTGCTGTGTCCGCCAGGAATATTGAACGCGGTGATTTTACCGGCACTGGGCCTGAAATTGTGGGCAGGGTCTTCGGCGTTGATCCGGCATTCAATGGCATGACCGCGCATCTTCAGCGGTTTGTCATCAATTTTCTCACCTGCAGCCACGCGAATTTGCTCCTTCACAAGGTCGCACCAGGTAATCTCTTCTGTAACCGGATGCTCTACCTGGATGCGTGTATTCATTTCCATGAAGTAAAAGTTCAGATCTTTGTCGGCAATAAACTCGACAGTTCCCGCCCCTTCATAGTTGATCGCCTTCCCGGCATTAACGGCAGCCTGCCCCATCTTCTCACGAACTTCCGGAGTCATGACAGGAGAGGGAGCCTCTTCAAGAATTTTCTGATGCCTTCGCTGGAGTGAACATTCACGCTCACCGAGGTGAATAACGTTACCGTGCTGATCGCCAAGAATTTGGATTTCAATGTGACGCGGGTCAATAATAAACTTCTCGATGTAAACGGCAGGATTGTTGAAAGCCGTCTCCGCCTCGCTTCTACAGGTTTTAAACGCTTTTTCAAAACCGGAGGCCTCATTCACCACGCGCATTCCGCGGCCACCTCCACCGGCAGTGGCTTTTATTATTAGTGGGTACCCAATCTCATCCGCAATTTTTTTGGCTTCTTGCAGAGAATCAACAACGCCTCCCGAGCCCGGAACCACGGGCACATTATTATTCATCATGGTGGCTTTGGCCGTAGCCTTATCGCCCATGGTACTGATCATTTCGGGCGATGGTCCGATAAATTTCAAATTATGTTCAGCGCATATACGGCTGAATTCGGCATTCTCGGCCAGAAACCCATATCCGGGATGAATGGCTTCAGCATTTGTGATTTCTGCAGCTGCGAGAATAGATGGAATCTTCAGGTAGCTTTCTTTTCCGGCGGGAGGCCCGATGCAGACTGCTTCATCGGCAAATTTAACATGTAGACTGTCTTGATCTGCCGTTGAATAGACTGCAACCGTTTTAATGCCCATTTCCTTACACGTACGTATAACACGAAGTGCAATTTCGCCTCTGTTGGCAATCAGAATTTTATTAAACATGAGTAAGAGGCTTAACCTTTTTTGATTATAAAGAGCGGCTGATCGAATTCAACCGGTTGAGCGTCACTTACCAGAACTTTTTGAATGGTGCCTGCAAACTCGGCCTCAATTTCATTCATAATCTTCATCGCTTCAACGATGCAAAGTGTTTGACCTTTTTCAACACGGTCGCCCACACTCACAAATGGATCTGAGTCGGGTGAAGCTGCCACATAAAAGGTGCCTACAATTGGCGATTTTACAATCTCACCGTCGGCAGTTTCCGGTTCCGACTCTTTCGCCGGCGATGTGGCGGTCGCCGGTGCCGGTGCTGCAGTAGGCTGCGGTGCCGGGTTTGATACCTGTGGGGGCATATGATACTGAACGGGTTGAGAGACTGATGCTGACTCAGAATTGCGTTTCACTTTCAGTTTGAAATCTCCTTCTTCAATCGATACCTCATTTAGCTCTGTTTCCGAGATCAGGTCTAGTAAATTCTTTACAAGTTTTAAATCCATAGCAATGTCCTTTTATTTTGATTTAGCTCGTTCTAGGTAATCACCGGTGCGTGTATCAACGCGTATCATTTCACCTCTGTTTATGAACAGTGGAACCTGCACAACCGCTCCTCCGGTAATAGTGGCCGGTTTGCTGCCGCCCTGGGCAGTGTCACCCTTAACACCGGGGTCAGTATCAACTACTTCTGCTTCAATCTGATCGGGCGGTTCGGCATAAAGTACTTTATCGTTTTCCACATCCACTACGAGAGTACAAATTTGTCCATCGGTTACAAATGTCGGGTTTTCGACCCGCGACTTCTCCAGAGGAATTTGCTCGTAGGTTTCCTGATGCATGAAAAAATACATATCGCCCTCAGCATAGAGAAACTGATAGGGATGGCGTTCAACCCGAATTGCCTCTACGTTTTCACCTGAACGAAAAGTTTTGTCAATGTTTTTGTCGTTTTCGAGACCCTTCAGCTTGGTTCTGACAAATGCCCCGCCTTTCCCGGGTTTTACATGCTGAAATTCGACAATCGTGTAGATTTCGCCATCAACAAGAATGTTAAGGCCATTACGAAAATCGGACGTGCTGATTTTTGCCATAATTTATTTAGAAATTCATGTTAGACTAAAAAATACGGTGGCAAAACCTCGATAACAACTGAGGTTTGCCGATCTTGAACAAGAGCTCCTGGTATGTTTCAGCTATCAGCCTCCAAAGAGTCCCCAAACCATTGATGCGAGAACAAGAGCAATAAGCAGCGGCGACACAAATTTGACAAAAAATGTCCAAACCGGGCCAAATGCAGTATTGTCAATATTATCAAATCCATCTTTCATCTCGAGCAGGGCGTTCTCCGTTTTCCAGAAATAGCCAAGGAATATACAGATCATCAGACCTCCAAGAGGCAGGCCGATTTCATTGAAGATGAATACGAACAGATCTATAAGACCCAGTTCAAAAGATACAATCACTCCGATCACTCCTACGATACCTCCAACCATCCAGGCGGCCTTCTTTCTGCGCACATTGTGCTCGTCAATTACGTACGAAACGGGTACTTCAAGCAGGGATATCGAAGATGTGAGCGCGGCAAGGCCGAGAAGGATAAAGAAGGTGACACCAAGCAGCATACCAATGATACCGCCAACATTATGAAACATTTCGGGCAGTACATCAAATACCAGTGTAACGCTGGAGAAAAGATCCCCGGTTTCAGGGTTGAAAATCTGTACACCTGCAGCCTGTGCAACAAACATTGCGGGTATTACGAGCAGGCCTGCGATGATAGCGATGCCTACATCAAAAATTGTAACATAAGCGGCCGACTCTACAATATTTTGCTTTTTATTGAGATAGGAGCCATAAGTAATGAGCGCACCCATGCCCAAAGAAAGTGAGAAAAAGGCCTGCCCCAACGCCGATAGCACGAGTCCTCCGCTCACCGTCGAAAAGTCGGGCGATACATACATCCTGAGGCCATCTGTTGCTCCATCAAGAGTGAAAATGTAAATAATCAGAACTACAAGAATGGCCAGCAGAATCGGCATCAGTGCTTTCGTGGCTCTTTCAATTCCCTGGCTAACACCTCCAGTTACAATCAAGACGGTAAGAACCATAAAAGCGAGGGTGAAAATAGCATTCTTGGGTCCGTTACCCAGATCACCAATGGTCTCTGCCAGGCTTTCGTAGCCTATAAAAAACAGAAGTTCTTCAAAAACGTACGCCAACGTCCACCCGGATATAACCACATAGAAGGAGAGGATCATCAGTCCGCAGAGTACACCCCAATAACCGATTAGTGCCGCTAATGGGTTTCCGTTACTGAGCGCCTTGAATGCACCCACCGGATTTTTTTGGGTACGGCGGCCAATGGTGAATTCGGCAACCATCACTGGAAAACCGACAATTAAACAGCAAAGCAGATAAATAAGGATAAATGCTGCTCCTCCGTTATCGGCAACCTGGGTCGGGAATCCCCAAATGTTGCCAAGCCCCACTGCCGAACCCGCAGCAGCAAGTATAAAGCCAATTTTTGTGTTCCAGGTCCCGCGATTCGAAGTTGGTGTTGAAGCCAAGACAGGTGAGTTAGGTTAATGAAGACGCCCTAAAATATTTTGACAGGCTTAAAATTCCAACTTTACTTTGCAGCTGTTTGAGGTGAACTTGCAAACGAATAGATCATGAGTGTCGCAACTTTCTAAGAAGCAGGCCGCTTCGCGGGCTTGTTTCAGCCGAACCACGAACAACATCGATCATTTGTGTTGATGCCACATCTTGATTTGCTATCACCTCCCAGGTGCCTTTTGGCAGGTTAGTATGTGCGGTATCGCCGTAGCTGGCATTCAGAATCACGTAGTAATCATACATATCACCCGAATCGGCACCGGTGATATAGAAACTTAAAATCAATGGGTTGCTGTAATGATCGAAGCAGATCTCAGAAGGCTTGCATTTACGCAGTGCTGGGGATTGCAGGCGAACCCTAACTAGCGCTTTGTAGTAATGATACAGACTCTGATTAAGCGTAATATCCTCAAAGTTGAGCCAGTTGGTAGCGTTATCTTTTTGGTAGCTGTTGTGATCCATTTTGCCAACATCGGGATCATTGTAGGGGGTTTTAGCAATGATTTTTGACCTGCCAAACTCCTGTCCAGCGTGAATCATGGTAATGCCCTGAGCGGTAAAAAGAGAAAGCGCTGCGAGTTTCGAGAGTTTTAACTCTTCTTCATTCAGCTTTACGTGTTTATTTCTGTCGGCTACCTTTTGATCGTGAATTTCAGGGTTGAGGCCGATGCGAATAAAATCGCTGAGGGTGAATCCATCATGGCTTTCCAGATAGTTTACGCTGTGCTTTGAGGTATTATATAGCCCGCCTTGGCCGTGATTCAGCGTGCCTTTGAAAATATTCTCAAGTCGCTCGCGGCGGGTTTCGTGCTGCCAGTCAGAAAATATGAACCCTCGGGCGTGAAGCGGATCGGAGCCTTTGATGCTGTTGCGGATCCGGTCGTTCCACGATGCCCAATCGTGATTTGAAAAATGATGAGGGGAGTAGTAACCGCCCCAGGGCTCGGCAATCAAAATGGCTTTCGGATATTTTTTGTGGATTTCGTTGCGAATCACGTCCCAGCTCTTTCGGTCGAGCAGCGCGGCAAGGTCGAACCGGAAACCGTCTACTTTATATTCGTCCATCCAATAGAGAAGTGAATCAACGATAAGCTTCCGGGCAACCGGATTCTCGGATCTGAATTCATTACCGGTGCCGCTCCGGTTCATCAGGTGTCCGTTTTCATCAGAGCGCAGGTAGTCGTCGGGGCAGATGTGCGTAAGCGGGTTTACATCAAAAAGGGATGTGTGATTGTACACAACATCCATAAGTACCGTCATGCCCTCCCGATGCAGGTGTTTAACCACATTTTTAAACTCATGAACGGCAGCCGTGGTTTTACCGGAAAATTGATGGCTTACATCCGAGGCATACGAGCTTTCGGGTGCAAAAAAGAATGAGGTCATGTAACCCCAATAATTTTTTGAGTAAACATTCCACGTGTTGTGAAAGCCCTCTTCCGTTTTCACGCCGTAAGGCGGTTCAATTACCGGGAATTTTTGTAGTGGTAAAAATTCAACACAATTCACTCCAAGCTGCTTGAGGTGGCGTATTCCGCCTGTTTGCCCGGGATCAATGAATTTATTGTAAAACCCCGCTCCTGTAGCTTTTGAAGAGGGATGTGCGGTGAGGTCTTTCAGATGTGTTTCGTAAATAACAAGATCGCGGGGATCGTCGGGAAAGCAGTGCTCATGGCCTTCCCAGTCAAAGTTATCTTCGAATATGTAGCTTCGTGCTTCCTGCCGGTAGTTATTCTTTACGGTAACATGCCTGCTGTAGGGATCAGCAAAAATATGGTCTTTGTATGGTGTATTGATTTCTTTTTTGGAACCTTTAAAACCGGCGCGGTACCCATACCACTTTCCCTCCTGGCGCCCCTGTACCGAGAGATGCCAATACCCGTTGGCGTCCTGATTCATCGTATGAACCATTCCCTCGGCAGCATCGTGGCTGTCGAACAGAATACACTCCATAGAGGTAGCTGCCGGACAATAGAGGCAAAATAGCGTAGCTTGTTCCTCCAGCGTCACTCCCGGTTTTTCTTTGCTGAAGCTTCGTTTCATCATCATGGTTATACTACTGTGCTGCCCGGCTCTGCATCGGTTTCAACGAAATGCAGATTGCCGTCGGTGTCTTCACCCATTAAAATCATACCGTTACTCTCGATGCCCATCATTTTTTTTGGTGCCAGGTTTGCCACGACAACCACTGATCGGCCTACAACCTCCTCAGCACGAAAGAATTCCGCGATGCCTGATAATATCGTGCGTTTTTCGAATCCGAGGTCAACCTCAACCTTTATCAGTTTTTTGGACTTTTTCATCTTTTCAGCCTTTGTGATTATTCCGGCTCTTAAGTCGATGCCGGCAAATTGGCCGAAATCTGTTTGCTTTTTAAGCGGTTCGTATTGCTTTGTTGTGGTATCGGCTGAACCAGCCCGATCTTTAAGCTTTTGTACTTCTTCTTCTACCGTTTCATCCTCAATTTTTTCGAATAGAATCTCGCCCTGTTTCACAAGCTGCCCCGTCGGTATCAGGTTGTTGGAAACATCATCCCACAGCAGCGTATCGGGGATGCCAAGCTGGCTGCGAAGTGTGCTCATTTTGCCGGGCAATACCGGTTGGAAAAGCACTGAAAGTGCGGCAGATATCTGTATGCACACATAAAGCGTATTTCCGCACGCCTCAGGATTCTCCTTTCTGCTTTTCCAGGGTTCGGTTTCGGTAAAATAACGATTGCCAATACGGGCAAGGTTCATGGTTTCAGCGATTGCTTCCCTGAATCTGAATGCGTTGTAGGCATCCTCAATTTTCTTTTTTTGCTGCCCGATCTCGGCAAGGGCGGCTAAATCGGTTTCGGTGGGGTTGCTCAGTTTTGGCACGGATCCGTCAAAGAATCGCTCGGTGAAGCTGAGTGTCCTGAAAACAAAGTTTCCGATGATGTCGGCCAGTTCGCTGTTAATTCGGTTTTGGAAATCCTTCCAGGAGAAATCGGAGTCCTTGGTTTCGGGCAGGGTGGTGCCGAGCACGTAACGAAGAAGGTCGGCGTCGAATAAGTCCAAGTATTCATGAAGCCAAACGGCCCATCCCTTTGAAGTGGAGAGTTTTCTTCCCTCCAGGTTCAGGAATTCGTTGGCGGGCACATTGTCGGGTACCACAAAGTCGCCGTGCTGCATCAGCATAGCCGGGAACATAATACAGTGAAAAACTATGTTGTCTTTACCAATAAAGTGAACAAGTGACGTGTCATCATCCTGCCACCAGGTTTTCCACTCATCAGGATTGCCTTTTTCTTCTGCCCACTCTTTTGTTGCGGAGATGTATCCGATGGGTGCATCAAACCATACATAAAGCACTTTACCTTCGGCTTCAGGCAGAGGTACGGGAACACCCCAGGTGAGGTCGCGCGTAACAGCACGGTCACCCAGCCCGCCGTCGAGCCAGCTTTTACACTGTCCCAGCACATTGGCTTTCCAATCCTGCTTTGAGTCAATCCATTTCTCCAGTCTTTGCTGGAAATCACCAAGAGGTATGAACCAGTGCTCGGTGGTTTTGATAACAGGTTTATTTCCGGTAATGGCACTCACGGGATCGATGAGGTCGGTGGGTGAGAGAGAAGTTCCGCACTTTTCGCACTGATCGCCGTACGCTTCGGGATGTCCGCAGTGTGGACATGTACCTTTCACATACCGGTCGGGGAGGAACATTCCGGCCTGTTCGTCGTAGAGCTGCTCCTGCGATTTTTTGGAAAATACACCTTGTTCGTGAAGCTTAAGGAAAAAATCCTGCGAGGTTTTTTTGTGCGTTTCGGAACTGGTTCGGCCGTAATAGTCGAAACTGATTCCGAACCTCTCAAATACCTTCTTGTTTGCCTCATGGTAGCGGTCTACAATTTCCTGAGGTGTTACACCCTCGCGCTCGGCGGCAATGGTAATGGGTACGCCGTGCTCATCCGAACCGCAGATGTGAATGATATCTGAGCCTTTGAGGCGCTGAAACCGTGTGTACAGATCTGCCGGCAAATAAGCCCCGGCAAGATGCCCGAGATGAATAGGTCCGTTTGCGTATGGCAGGGCAGATGTTACTAAAATTCGTTTCGGCATAAAGTATGTTGGATCGCTTTTTTAAGCGGCTGAAATTAAGGTGCGGGCGCGTAAGTTACCAATTCGTACGCCAAGTTTCTTGGCAGGTGAATTACTTCAGAAACTTCTCACAAATCGCATACAGAGCTACACCTGCGGCTACCGATACGTTCAGTGAGTGCTTCATCCCGAATTGCGGGATCTCAACGGCTGTATCGATTTGAGGCAGCAGTTCGTCGGAGATCCCCGTAACCTCATTGCCGAGAATGAGGCATATTTTATCTGATTCCGGTTCCCACTGATGAATGGGCACGCTTTGGTCGGTCTGCTCCAGCCCGGCAATCATGTAGCCATCTGCTTTCAGATTTGATATTGCCGTTGAAGGATCATCGATTCGTTGCCAGTTTACGTGCTCTTCGGCGCCGATGGCGGTTTTGGTAATTTCCGGCCGCGGAGGAACCGGGGTGTGGCCCGACAGCCAGAGTTCCTTAACCCCGAATGCATCGGCCGAACGAAAAGCTGCGCCCACATTGTGCAGGCTGCGGATGTCGTGCAGCCAGACAATGAAGTGATAGCGAAGAGGCGAATTCCGCTGTAGGTTCTTTTCAAGGTTTTGCCTGGTTGTGAGTTTTTTCAAGGCTGGTTTGTTGGCAGGTTGAGTTTTCAGTCAATATAACAACATTCCGGGCTCAATGATTGCTGTTGATTATTCTTTAAAATCAGCTTGTTGCGGTATGGGGGAGATTCAATTATGCTACAGTCCCGAATAACAGGTGCCGGGAAGAGTGAAGTTGTGAGGGGATAAACATTATGCACGGTGCATGAGGGAGTTTTCGGATGAGGATATCCAGAAAATTGCCGGAACCTATCACAAATGGCGCAACCCGGATGGTGATTATGAAGATGAACCCGGATTCTGCAAAAGCGCCCCGATTGAAAGGGTAAAGGAACTGGATTTTGTGCTCACACCCGGCCGATACGTAGGCCTGCCCGATGAGGAAGACGATTTCGATTTTGAAGAGCGGTTTACAACATTGAAAGCGGAGTTTGAGGAGCAGTTGAAAGAAGAGGTGGAGCTTAATAAGGCAATCTTAGAGAACCTGACAAAAATTGAGATAAATCATGGCGAAAAAGAATAAATCGATTGAGGTGCAGGGCACGGAGATTACCGTTTCAAAAAATGTTAAGCAAGATTTTATCAGTCTGACTGATATTGCCCGCCATAAAGACCAGGGGCGTACTGATGACTTAATCAGGAATTGGCTTCGAAACCGTAATACCATTGAATTTCTCGGAATTTGGTAGCAGCTCAACAATCCCGATTTTAAACCCGTCGAATTCGACGGGTTTAAAATGCAGGCTGGTTTGAACAGTTTTACCCTAACACCCAAACAATGGATAGAAAAAACCAATGCAGCAGGACTTATCTCGAAGGCAGGCAGATATGGCGGTACTTTTGCCCATAAAGATATCGCATTTGAATTTGCCTCCTGGATCTCTGTTGAATTTAAGCTTTACCTTATCAAGGAGTTTCAACGTTTAAAAGAACAGGAACAAAAGTCTTTAGACTGGGATGTGAAACGCAGTCTCACGAAAATAAACTATCGTATCCATACCGATGCTGTTAAAGAACATCTGATTCCGGATAATTTGTCCAAGCAACAAATCAATTTTGTTTATGCTTCCG
The DNA here is from genome assembly GCA_003561515.1 of Balneolaceae bacterium. Taxonomy (GTDB): domain Bacteria; phylum Bacteroidota; class Rhodothermia; order Balneolales; family Balneolaceae; genus Rhodohalobacter. The sequence goes on along the minus strand of PWWL01000113.1, from coordinate 3,278 downwards.
AGGCGGATGTGCTCAACATGGCTCTTTTTGGTAAAACCGCTAAACAATGGCGGGATAAGAATCCAGGCAAAGAAGGCAATATCCTGGACTATGCAAATGTGAATCAACTTGTATGCCTGGCCAATCTTGAAAATCTCAACGCCATCATGATCCAGGAAGGTGTACCGCAAAACAAACGGCTTGAAAAATTAAACCAGGTGGCGATACAGCAGATGCGGATTTAGTTGGAAGATCATACTGTAAAGGTTCTTGACAGAAAGAAGAAATGAATCACATTAAAACCCATTTGATATCATAGAAGTCGCAAACTGCTCTCAACTGGTGACATTCCAGTGAAATAAAACTTCAGCAGTTTGGCTATCCCCCCGACATGCAAATACCGGTAACGGAGACGGTACTTCAACAGGCGAGGATGATTGAAGAAGAACTGACCAGGTAACACCCCAAACCCCTACCCACGAAATCTTTTCAGCCCTTCTCTTTCCCAAAAAAAGGTTGGGAAACAGTGCTGAACGCCCTATTTTTCACAGGTTAAAGAAAATCAGATCATAAACGGGAAAATAGCAGTGTAAACTGCTTTTTCTATTTATAAAATATGTTGAATTGAATCAGTAAGTATGAAGAAAAATTATCTCTCCAGGGAAGGATACGAAAAACTGGATAATGAACTCAGAGACCTCAAAACCCGCGGGCGCAAGGAGATAGCCGAAGAGATCTCCGAGGCAAGGGCCAAGGGCGATTTGAGTGAAAATGCGGAGTATGATGCCGCCAAGGAGGCCCAGGGACATCTTGAAAAGAGAATTGCCGAACTCGAGAATACGCTGGCAACGTCGACAATTATCGATGAAAAGGATATCGATACATCAAAAGCCTATTTGCTATCTACAATAACCATCCTGAATAAAAAAGTGAACAAAGAGATGAAGTACACGCTCGTTTCGAAAGATGAAGCTGACTTCAAGCAGGGAAAAATCTCCGTAGATTCACCCATCGGCAAAGGTATTCTCGGCCGTGAAGCTGGAGAGGAATTCACCGTAAAGGTACCTGCCGGCCAACTTGAATTGAAAATATTAAAAATAGAACGTTAAGAGGAACTGAGCAGCATGAAAATAGGAGTTGTAGGAACAGGATATGTAGGACTTGTAACCGGTGCATGTTTTGCCGACAGCGGTAACGATGTGATCTGCGTGGATATTGACGAGAAGAAAGTGGAACGGATGCGCAATGGCGAAGTACCCATCTATGAGCCGGGACTGAACCGCGTGTTCGACCGCTCGATCCGCGAGAACCGCCTTCGCTTTACGACCAACCTGGAAGAGGCCTTCAAAGAGGCTGACGTGCTCTTTCTCTGCCTGCCAACGCCTCCGGGTGCCGACGGGCAGGCCGACCTGAGCTTTGTACTGAAGGTGGCCGACGACCTGGGCGAGCTTTTCAACAGGTTTCCCGGTTACCGCGTGATTGTGAACAAGAGCACGGTTCCAGTGGGTACGGCCGACAAGGTGCGCGAGGCGATTGCCGCCAAAACGGACGCGGAGTTCGATGTAGTCTCCAACCCGGAGTTCCTGCGCGAAGGCGCCGCCGTTGAAGATTTTATGAAACCCGAACGCGTGGTAATCGGCACCTCTTCTCCGAGAGCAGCCGAGGTGATGACGACCCTGTATGAGCCGTTTGTTCGCAGCGGCAACCCGATCATCACCATGGACGAGCGCAGCTCGGAGCTGACCAAGTACGCCGCCAACGCCATGCTGGCCACCAAAATCACCTTTATGAACGAGATTGCCAACATCTGCGAGCGTGTGGGGGCAGATGTGGATAACGTACGCCGGGGCATCGGCACCGATTCGCGCATTGGCAAGCGGTTCCTGTTTGCCGGCATCGGCTATGGGGGCAGCTGCTTCCCGAAAGACGTGCAGGCGATTCACCATACGGCCGGTGAGTTGGGCTACGACTTCCGGATCCTGGATTCGGTGATGAAGGTGAACGAGACGCAGAAGGTCTCGATCGTGGAGAAGATGAAGGTATTTTACAACGGCGACCTGGCCGGCAAAACGGTTGGCATCTGGGGCCTGTCGTTCAAGCCGGAGACCGACGATGTTCGCGAAGCACCTGCGCTATACATAGCTGACGAGCTGGCAAAACTGGGCGTAAAGATGAAAGCGTACGACCCGGAAGCAATTGAAACCTTTAAGGCATCGGCAACGAAACAGGCGCTGGTCTCCATGGAGTTTACCGAAGACAGAGACTCGGTTCTCGAGGGCATTGACGCTCTGGTGATCTGCACCGAATGGAACGAGTTCCGCCGTCCTGATCTGGAGCGTTTTACGAAAAAAATGAAGGCACCGGTAATTTTTGACGGTCGGAACCTGTATGACCTGAAGCGTGCAAAAGAAGCCGGTTTGACCTATATAAGCGTTGGCCGCCCGTGGGTCGGTGTAAAAGAGAAAGCCAAGGTTTAGGCTGAGAAAGACCTGTCAGCGTCCGCAGGTCCTGACAGCGTCTGACGATGCCCTGACAGCGTCTGATGTGTATAAGGCGGTGTTTTCGCCAACTTCTACCAACCTTCACCAAACATACCGGAAACCCGCTATTACAAACCACTCATAAATTCTGAACCTTGCCTAAACGCGTATTAATTACCGGCGGGGCCGGCTTTCTCGGATCCCATTTGTGCGACCGCTATTTCAGCGATGGCTGGGATGTGATCTGCATGGACAACCTGATTACAGGTTCAGAAAAGAATATTGCACATCTGATGGGAGAGAAGAGGTTCCGGTTCATCCACCATGATGTTACTCAGTACATCATTGTAGAGGGAGAACTGGATCTGATTCTGCATTTCGCCTCTCCGGCTTCACCAATCGACTATCTTGAAATGCCTATCCAAACGCTGAAAGTGGGGTCGCTCGGCACGCATAAAGCGCTAGGGCTTGCAAGAGCTAAAAAGGCGAAGTTTCTGCTGGCGTCAACCAGTGAAGTGTATGGTGATCCTCTCGAGCATCCTCAGAGAGAGTCGTATTGGGGCAATGTAAACCCGACAGGTTCGCGAGGTGTGTACGATGAGGCCAAGCGTTTTGCCGAAGCGATGACCATGGCCTACCACCGTTTTCACGGCATTGAGACGGGTATTGTCAGAATCTTCAATACCTATGGCTCGCGAATGCGCCTGCGCGATGGCCGTGCGCTTCCTACTTTTTTCAGGCAGGCATTGAAGGATGAACCCATCACGGTATTTGGTGACGGCTCACAAACGCGGTCGTTTACCTATGTTGATGATTTGA
>PWWL01000362.1 GCA_003561515.1 Balneolaceae bacterium | reverse complement strand
ATTGAAGCTTCCGACTTTGACCCCGGTGCAATCAGTCAGTCGCTTGAGCGGGGCAACCTGCCTTCATACATGCTGGGGCGTATATCTGTAGCCGCCGGAGACGATCGCATATTTTTGTTTCATATAGCTACCGGCAAACTACAGGCGTTCGACAAAGAAGGCACCCTGCAGGCAGAAATCGTACTGGACCTGCCGGTCATGGAAAAAATCAAAGAGGAGTTTTTTGAACAGAGCCGTACCGCTTTAGAGCAGGGATTCTTCATTCTCTTTTCATACATCAATTCGATTAAAGCTACCGACAACGGGGTTGCCCTGCTGCTTAACGCACCGATTGATTATCCCGTAACCGTTCTCACCCTTGATAAATCGCTCCAAAATCAGACAGCCTTTTATTACGACTTTGAAATCCTCGGCCGTGTTCAGACGATTGACATTGATGAGGCGAATAACACGATCTATTTTGTAAATATGGGCACATCAGAAGTTTTCAGGGCGCCTTGGGGTGTTCAGTAACGGAAAACCAGCCCTCTATAAAATCAGCATGGCATCACCGAACGAATAGAACCGGTACCGTTCCCGAATCGCGTGCTCGTAGATTTTGCGGGTTTCATCAAACCCGGCAAAGGCTGAGATCAGCATCAGCAGTGTGCTTTTGGGCAGATGGAAATTGGTGATGAGGTGGTCCACAGAACGGAATTTGTAGCCCGGTGTGATAAAAATATCGGTCTCCCCGCTTGAAGCGATAAACCTGCCATCCTTTTTCGGAAGTGATTCCAGCACCCGTACGCTGGTTGTGCCCACCGCCGTAATGCTCTCCGAGCGGTTCAGCGCCTCCGCCTGTTCGGCCGTAACCCGGTACCACTCGCTGTGCATGATGTGCTCCTCAATCTTTTCGGTTTTAACCGGGGCAAAGGTTCCCAACCCCACATGCAGCGTAATCTCCTTTTTCTCAATTCCCTGCTTGTTCAATTTTTCCAGCAGTTCCGGGGTAAAATGAAGGCCCGCGGTGGGAGCCGCCTTGCTGCCTTCATCCTTCGCAAATACCGTTTGATAGCGGCCTGCGAGCGATTCATCCCGTTCGATATACGGGGGAAACGGGGTGTATTTATACGGCTCCAGTTTGGGATCGTCCAGCGGATGGCTCAGCTCAATAGTGCGGATACCATCCCCGGCGATCCGGGTCGTTTTGGCGGTAACCCCGTCTGCCAGCTCCACCTCCTTTCCCTCCCTGAATTTCTTGCCCGGACGCACCATTGCCTCCACAATGCGATCGTTCACCGCCCTGGTTACAAACACCTCTACCTTCCCGTAGTTAAACAGAAGCCGGCACTTCTCCACCTTGCTGTTGTTTACCACCAGTGAGGTTCGCGCCGGCAGGTACTTTCCTATGTTGTAAAAGGTGTCGTCAGAAATTCTGCCGGTACGCCGGTCATAAACCAGCAGCCGTGAATGATCGCGCGGCTCGGCCGGCTTTTGGGCAATGAGCTCTTCGGGGAGGTGGTAGTCGAAGTCGGTGAGGGTAAATGACACTTTGTTACGCCGTATATTTTAAGTCTTTGATACTCGTTTTATCTAAACCGGTAAAAGTACGGGTAATTTTGAGAAACTTTGAGTGGTAATAGGTTAACTGCGACAAGATGAAAGCAAAAGAATTTGATAAGAAATTTGAAGAAGGTAAATCTGTGCTGGAGTATCTGAACCTTGCAGAAACCAGCAGACCATCTCGTGAATTAAAACGGATCTCCCTCAATTTACCTTTATGGATGGCAAACTCACTCGATCGGGAAGCAAAGCGGTAGGGGTTTCGCGTCAATCCATTATTAAAATGTGGCTGGCAGAACGGCTGGAAAGGGATTGAGTCAATTTATCTTGAAGTTTTTTCGTATTCCCGGTGTCGTTTATTCATTTTTTTGCGGGTTAAATTAAGATTGCAATACACTTAAATGTCACGAAGTAATACCATTTTCAATGAGAGATGTTGTATTAATTTTTCATCTTTAGTTTTTCATAGTCGGAGAATTAAATGATTTAATAAATATTTCGTTTATTATGAAAGGACAGACAAGTAAATGTGTGGGTGCAGGAACATGAATAAATTCACCTTATCGAATTACATTGCGGGCAAATATCCTGGAGAAATAACTCCTTTGAAGCTTCAGAAGCTTCTCTACTATTGCTATGTGTGGCAAATGGTGGCAAAGGACAAAAAGTTTGATGCTACTTTTAAAGCCTGGACACATGGACCCGTTGAACCGGATATTTATAAGGCTTATAAGAAGTATGGTAGAAATGCGATTAAAGCTAAACCCACGAAAGAATCAGGTGATCCACTACTCGATTTTATTCTGGATAGTTATGCCGTTTATTCAGCCATTGAGCTTTCCAAAACCACCCATTTTGAATCACCATGGAAAAAATATAGAGAAAACGGTGAAGTCATAGCTGATCAGGATTTCATTGATTATTATTCAAATCAGGAATTTGCAAAAAATTTTCCATTAGGAAAAAGTGCTGTCTATTACCCACCAAAAACCTCAAGCCACTATTCTTTTACATTTGATATGGAAAAAGACTATGCACCGGTCTTTGACAGTTTGGATCAGTATGTAAACAGTTTTAAGCAGGAGAAAAAAAGGTTGGCAGGAATTTTAAGTTCACATGGATTCAAATATTGATCCCGCTGAACTAATTGTCACAGAAGAGCTTCTTAAAGATTTTGCTGCTAAGCCAAATCTTACAGCTGAAGAAGTGTACCGTACAAGCTGGAGCCGATATAATATTCTTGAGAATATTCCATTTCACGAGATGCTATCTTCAAACTTGATTTTGAAATTCCTGCGTACACCAATTTACGCCAAGCTTCCGGAAACTATGCATCACTTTATGTATGAAGACTTGTATACATTTGCAGGTCAATACAGAAAAGCCAGTGATCCTAATCAGGGAAGAATTTATTTCGGAAAACAACACGCACAACAACGAAAGCCAAAATTTACTGGTGATCATCCCGATTCTATTGCTGATGGAGTTACTGAAGCTGTTTTGCATTTGCGAAAATGGGCACGTGATCCGGTTTACAAAGCTGTTCGATTTTACCAGAAATTTGTAAACATACACCCATTTTATGATGGAAATGGACGAATTGCGCGACTAATTGCTAACACCTATCTCTATGGGCATGGACTAACTATCTCCTGGAGTGATTTTGACAGTAAAATTAACTTTTTAAGAAAGCTAAATAGATGTCATCTAAATCCAAATGAAGAAACCTTTCAAATCCTTACTGAGCACATCAGAAAGTTCACAATTTCATTTAAAGATTTAGAATCCTGACAGATTTCCTTTCAATCCTAAAACATTTATTAACTATCGTTGAAAACCACGATCAGAAATACCCTAAACCAAAACCCCCAGCGCCCGCTTCACCTGCGCCACAATTCCATCGGGGCCGATGCCCACTTCGTCGTGAAGCTCTCTCTGGGTGCCGTGCTCAATGATTTCATCGGGCACGCCCATGATGGTAACCGGAATCCCGAGGCCTTTCCCTGCCACGTATTCGGCCACGGCCGAGCCGAACCCGCCCAGCTTCGTTCCGTCTTCGAGGGTGATGATATGATCGTATTTTGCCATTACGTAGTCGATCATTTCCGTGTCGAGCGGTTTGGCGTAACGCATATCGAAATGGCCTATGTCGATGCCCTTCTCGGTTAACTTTTTGCCTGCTTCGATCGCATAGTTGCCGATGGGGCCAAAGCTTAGAACAGCCACTTTTTCTCCTTCTTTGATGATGCGGCCCTTGCCAATCTCGGTCAGTTCAAATCCATCGCGAAGCTTCATGCCGGTTGATCGTCCCCTTGGGTAACGGATTGCCCAGGCGGCCTCATTGTATTCCGACGCGGTGTACATCATGTCGCGCAGCTCTTGCTCATCCATCGGGGAGGAGACAATCATATTGGGCACGGCGCGCAGGTAGGCTACATCGTAGAGGCCGTGGTGCGTCGGCCCGT
>PWWL01000201.1 GCA_003561515.1 Balneolaceae bacterium | reverse complement strand
GAGAGGGGACTTCTGAATCCCAACACAAGTGTTTAAATCTGAATTACATAAAACCACATGTTTGCAGAACCTGACAATCGAACCAAAGTAAAAATCTGTGGCCTCACCACGCTGGAGGATGCACGGTTTGCATCCGGTGCACTGGCCGATTATTTGGGGTTTATTTTTTACCCGGACAGCCCGCGTTACGTGGACCCGGCCAAGGCGGGTGCGATTATCAACTGGCTTGAGGGTCCGCAAAAAGTCGGGGTATTCGTAAATCAGCCGCTGGATGATGTGAATAGTATTGCCCGACGGACCGGCATCGACCTGGTTCAGCTTCATGGAAATGAATCACCGGAATATTGTGAACTCGTTGAAAAACCGGTTATCAAAGTATTTCACATCACTGAGGGTAAAAAAACGGACGAACTGAAAACAGAAATGGAACCCTACATCGAAGTTGTTGATTGGTTTCTATTTGATACCAAAACAGACGGTCAATGGGGAGGAACCGGAAAAACCTTCGACTGGAATATCCTTAAAGATATCAGTGATGAGAAGCCGTTTTTTCTCTCTGGCGGTCTAAATCCCAACAATATCCGAAATGCTATCGAAACAGTGCAGCCAACAGCCGTTGACCTCTCAAGTGGCCTCGAGGAGTCTCCCGGACTCAAGGACTTCGACAAGGTTGAGCGGTTTTTTGATTTGATGAGGGATTTGTGGGAAGAACAGGAATTATAATATAGTAGCGAGTATCGGGTAGCAAGTATTGAGACTCTTGCTACCCGATACTCAATACTTGATACTCAATACTAAAACCATGAAATACACAGCACCTAACAAAAAAGGATACTTCGGGAAATATGGCGGGAAATTTGTACCGGAGATCCTGATACCAGCACTTGAAGAGCTTGAGGAAGCATATGCCGAATCTGAGAAAGATCCGCTCTTTCAGAAGGAATACCATGATCTGCTTCGGGAGTATGTAGGACGACCTACCAAACTGACCTACGCAAACCGCCTCACCGAGCACTATGGCCGCGCGAAGATCTATTTTAAGCGTGAAGACCTCTGCCATACAGGCGCCCATAAAATAAATAATGCCATCGGGCAGCTTCTTCTGGCGCGTAACATGGGCAAAAGCCGGATCATTGCGGAAACCGGTGCGGGTCAGCACGGCGTAGCCACTGCAACCGCATGCGCCAAATTCGGTTTTGAGTGCGTGATCTATATGGGCGCCGAGGATATGGAGCGCCAAAAGCTGAATGTAGATCGAATGCGACTTCTGGGCGCAGAGGTCCGTTCGGTTGAAAGCGGCTCGCAAACCCTGAAAGACGCCACCAACGAAGCTATTCGCGACTGGGTAACGAATGTTGAAAATACGTTTTACATCATCGGCTCAGTAGTGGGACCGCATCCATACCCGATGATGACGCGCAATTTCCACCGGGTAATCGGTGAGGAGACCAAAGATCAGATTAAGCATGAAGAAGGCAAACTTCCGGACTATCTGATTGCCTGCGTTGGAGGTGGAAGCAATGCAATAGGCTTTTTCTATCCTTTCATTGAAGATGAAAATGTGAAGATGATAGGAATCGAGGCCGCCGGCCTTGGTGCCGATACCGATCAAACCGCGGCCACTCTTACCATTGGTACACCGGGGATTCTGCATGGTTCCATGAGCTACCTGCTTCACGACCAGGAAGGGCAAATTCAGTTGGCCCACTCCATAAGTGCAGGTCTTGATTATCCCGGTATTGGTCCAGAGCACGCTTATTTGAACGACACCAAACGCGTTCACTATTACGGGATAACCGACCGGCAGGCAATGGATGCGGTGAAACTGATCTCGGAGAAGGAGGGAATCATACCCGCCATCGAAACAGCCCACGCTTTTGCATATTTAGAAACACTGATGCCTCTTACACAACGCGATGAGGTTGTTGTGGTAAACTGTTCGGGCCGCGGCGATAAGGATATGGGCACGATTTCGGAGTGGTTTGGAAAAGTCCCCTCTTGAGAGGGGCTCCGAGCGCTCATCTTTTGAACATGGAGCGACAGCGAAGTGAAACGATTCCCACGGAGTGATTTATGGGCGTGTTGAACAAGTTTCTGAGTCGAACTGGTACACACCCCTCGTTCAACAAAGCCGGCTTCGCCACTTTGTTTTCACTTTTCCCCTCTCAAGAGGGGGCTTTTTAAGCCTCAACTTTAATATAACATTTATCGTAAATAGGCATAATTAAAACCCAATGACAACCAAAACATCACGCATACAAACAGTTTTCAATCAAAAAAGAGATGGCGATAATAAAATCATGTCGCTCTTCATTACTGCGGGGTATCCTGATCTTGATTCTACCGTGGACCTGATTCTCGGGTTTGAAAAGAATGGAGCTGATATCATTGAGCTGGGAATGCCGTTTAGTGATCCGCTGGCAGACGGGCCTACCATCCAATATGCCAGCAATGTGGCTATAAGCAACGGCATTACCATGAAGAAAATCTTTGACATGGTAAAGGAGGTACGCAAATCATCGGAGATACCGATCATTCTCATGGGCTATATCAACCCGGTGTTCAGGTATGGCGTTGAGAAGTTTTGCAGTGATGCGGAGGAAAGCGGAGTTGACGGGTTAATCATTCCGGATGCACCACTTGAAGAATCATCTATTATATCGGACGCTGCCGCGAAGCACGGGCTTGAAATGATCTACCTTGTGGCGCCTAACTCAACTGACGTACGGATGCGCAGTGTGGATGAAAAGAGCAGCGGGTTTGTCTATTGTGTTTCGGTAACCGGTGTTACGGGTGCCAGGAGCGGAGATGAAGTGGCACGTTCGGTTCAGAAATTCATCGAACGTGTAAAAACAAATGTGACCCGCAACCCTAAACTCGTTGGATTTGGGATCAAAAGTCACGAAGACGCCTCATTGATCGCCAGAGACCTGGACGGTTTTATCGTTGGAAGTGCATTGATCGATACAGTCAGGAAATCTTATCCCAATAAAGGGTGGAAGGAATCCGTTTTTCAATTTGTTAAAGAGTTGAAATATGGGAATATTTGACGCTTCAAAACCAATTTACTTACATCATGAAAAAAATTTATCTGATTATACCTGTACTTGCAGCGCTTGCAATCTCAGCCTGTGAAAGTGACTTTAGGCCCAGCGCTATTGGCAGTATTGATGAAATTATTGTGGTTATGGACTCCACAAAATGGGATGGTGCAACTGCCCTAGCCATTGAAGAGACTTTTGGCGCAGGTTTTGAAACGATTCCCGGTGGTTTTGAGCCGAAATACGACCTTGTTTTCAGAGATTTCAGAAGCAACGAGCAGCTTGACAGAATCCGAGAACTGCGCAACATAATTTTTGCAACCCCAATCGACGCCGAGAGCAACGTTGGAAGTTTTGTACGTGCAATTCTCAGCGATGATGTTGAAAACCGGGTGAGGCAGGGCGACAGTTTTGCATTTCCTCTTGAAGATCGCTGGGCACGTGATCAGTGGACTCTGATATTAACCTCGACCACGGATGAAGAACTGGCTGAAAAAATCAGAAATTCAGAAAGGTCACTGGTAGAACACCTTGAAGAAAGAGAATTCGAACGAAGAAAACGAGAAGTGTTCCGAAGGGGAGAGCAGGTAGCTATCAGCGAAGATCTTTGGGAAAACCACGGATGGAAAGTCAGAATGCAGCACGATTACGTTAAGGCAATAGATTCCACTGACGCGGTAGTCTTTGCACGATATCTCCCCGAAAACAATCGGAGAATGTGGGCGTGGTGGAAAGATGGTGTCTCGGATATCGAATTCCTGGACGAGAATTGGATCAATGCCACACGAGATTCACTGATGCAAATCTACATGCAGGGACAACGCGACGGCTCCTACGTTACTACCGACTACAGGCGTCCGATGCAAACAAGGGAAATTGATACGGGAAACCGGCTGATTGGCTTCGAAAGCATGGGCATCTGGCAGATGGTTGGCAACTTTATGGGTGGCCCTTACGTCAATTTTACCTACTATGATCCCGATACAGAGCGCCTGTTCATGGTTGAATACTGGCAGTTTGCACCAAGCGTAACAAAACGAAGATTTGTACGGCAGTTCCAGGCCATGGGCAGAACATTTGAATCTGACTCAACCTGGACTCGGGACCGGCAAAACGCGATTACCGAAGTACGCTAACCATCTGACATGAAAGTTATTATGTGCCTCATTTGAAATGATTTTTAAGTTTTGAATCCCTACAATGCTCACATAATTACGTGCCACGGCTGGGGATTTAACCCTGAATTTTGGAGAGCTCTTGAGTACCAAATGGGAAACCGTTTTGTGTTTAATCATGCCGACAGGGGCTACTTTGGCAACCCTTCGAAACCACGTTTCCCTGATGAGCCGCAGATCAAGAAAGTTTTGCTGCTCCACTCATTTGGCCTGCATTGGTGCGATGATCAGCTTTTCAAGAAGGCCGATCATGTTGTGATTATGTCCGGCTTTATGAATTTCCACCCCGGTAACGAAGACGAATTCAAAAGGTCTAAATTAACGTTGAGGGAGATGCAGGCTCAGTTTGTGGATTCGCCCGATGAGGTTTTAAAAAGGCACTATATCAACTCTTTTCATCCACAAAAACCACAGTTTCTTCCACCATCAGGCATTCAGCACGACCTACTTCTCGCAGACCTTGGCCTGATCGATCGTGATGCGCATGTGAGGCAGAGAATCTACGATGCCCGGTCGATCACTATTTTGCACGGATCCGATGACCTGATTGTACATAAAAATACGGCGAGGGACATGTACCACGACCTGATATTGAGAAGCCAGTATTTTGAAATACTCAACGCGGGACATGCTTTTCCCGTAACGCACGCTGATAAGTGTGCCGAGATATTGACCTCTTTGATTTATTCAAAAGCCCATGGTAAAATCCGATAGATCAAAAATTATAAAGCGATTTTCTGAAGCTGCAGAAACTTATTCTGAAAGCGCATCTCTCGCAAAAAAAACAGCAGAGAGGCTGGCAAATGCGCTGATGCCCTGGCAATATTCCATTCCGGAAGGACCGGTACTGGAAATCGGATGCGGTACGGGATTCTTTACCGGATACCTTATTGACATGTACCCCGGCAGGGAAATTGAAATCACGGATGCATCCGATACAATGGTCGAAATTTGCAGGCAGGAATATTTCAACCGTGATCATACAAGATTTACGGTACTTGATGCCGAGTCGTATCAATGGCCAGAGGAGTATTATTCGCTGATAACCGGCAACTTTGTTGCGCACTGGTTCCGCGATGCCGGAGTTACACTTTCCAGAATCAGCAATTCCCTGAAACCGGGCGGATTTATGCTGATGTCGCTGCCGGCCAGCGAGTCGTTTCAACAGTGGAAAAAATTTTGCGTTGAGCTTGGCATTCCGTTTACCGCCAATCCGCTTCCGGATGTAGAGCAAGTGGTGATCAACCTTTCGATGGGGCCTTTCAAGGTCGATTTTTATGAAGACCAGGCAACCGAACACTATGACTCGGTATTCGATTTTTTTCGCGCCATGAAAAAAAACGGAAGTTCAACCAGCCTGACGGGCAAATCACTCACAACGAAACAGCTTAAACTGCTGAACAGATATTGGCTCGAACAGAACGGAGGAAGGGTTACCGTACATTATCACACCGCTTTTCTCGCTGTTAAGCGTGATTTATAATCGCGGCTTACGGGAGATCAGCTTTTAAGTTCCTCTCTCCAAGATATTTGAGAATCGCATGACTCATGGTAGAACTCCGAGGGAATCTTACCTATATTTCATTAATCATTAGGGCGTTGAATCCCGTCTAATTTCTGAAATACAATACCTGCACAGATGAAGCTGGCCGTCAAGAGCATAACCTTTGTTGTTTTCTTCCTCATAGCTCCGGTCGCAACGGCGCAAGTCAGCCTCGATGTTGGCGGATACATGCAAACGTGGTACATCGCCGATCAAAAGACAGAGCTGGGCAGCGGTGATACGATACGCACAAACGGCTTTCGGCTTCGACGTGCCCGAATAACTGCCCGGGGTGAAATCGGCGACCGGTATAGTGCAACCATATGGACCGATTTTGCCGGCGGGGGCAACGTACTACTCGATTTTCACGCCGATGCCCACTTGCACATCGCTTTCAACATCAGAATGGGACAGTTTATCATGCCCGGACAATCTTATGACACCGCTCGGCTAGTCTCTTCGAGGCTAATTTTCTGGGACCGGCCCGGTGTTTCAACTGCACTGGCAAGCGTGATGGGCTTTGATGCATTCCGCGATATTGGCGTGATGGTGTATGGAAGGCATCGCTCACTTTGGTACGGCATTCATGCAAGCAACGGTTCGGGAAGGTTTACACAGGCAGGTACGAACATAACCCAGCGAAGAGCGGGCAGCGGACTTTATGGCGGAAGGGCTGACCTTGAAATTCTTCCGGGTATTACGGTTGGAGGGCATTTTTCTACGAATCAACAGAGGGATTTGGTTGAGCGGGGCACGGACCCATTTGATATTAACCGTACATCAGGGTCTTTAAGGCTCTCAACTGCCGGCATCGGCCACAATCGCCTTCAAACTCAGTTCGAGTACATGACTGCTCACGTAAGGGATCAAAACCGGGGGATTCTTACAGGACCGAATGGCCGCTACAGCCTTGATGGATTTTACGGTGAAATCGTCTATCGATTTTCGGATGAATGGCGTGTTCTTGGCCGTTTCGACAGAATCCACCAAAGTCCCGCTCAGGCCGGTGAATTTGTTGGAATGGACTCATTCACAAGAAACCAAGTTACGTTCGGAGTGTCACGCTTTCTGTTTCATGACGACAGAGAAATTGCTCGTGCTCATCTAAATTATGCTGCTGCATCCGGAAGCCAGGACTCACATATCATCGTGCTTGTGATGCAGATTCGTTTTATACCACTATAGACCTCTTTTCTCATCAGCCGGATGTGACTGGACTGCTCGCCCTGCACTACCTCATGTACTTTCCAAAAACTGCATCCAGATCGGAGTTGATATCGGTTACGGGTTCAGGTTTGAACTGCGTACCTGTAAGAGTGGTAAAGAGCTCGGCATATCTCTGATAGATACTCCAGCGGAACGAATCGGGCAGATCGGGAAGCGATTGCCCCTCCAATCCTCTGAATCCCTGCTCCATTAGCCATTCCCGTAGAAATTCTTTTGAAAGCTGTCTTTGGGGTTCTCCTGAATCTTGTCGCGACTTGTATCCTTCAGAATAAAAGTATCGCGATGAATCGGATGTGTGCACTTCGTCGATCAGGGTTAACTCATCCTGATACAAACCAAACTCGTACTTGGTGTCTACCAAAATAAGACCCTGCTTAGCCGCCACTTCCGTTCCTCGATTAAAGAGTTGAAAGGCTCTATCGCGGATTCGGCTCCATAGGTCAGGTGAAACGATTCCTGAGTGTAGTATTTCCTTTTCAGAAATATCCTCGTCGTGGCCCTCTTCCGCTTTGGTCGCGGGAGTTAATATAGGTTCCGGAAATTTTTCATGTTCTTTCATCCCAGAGGGCAGGGGTACACCGCAAAGCTCTTTTTTCCCCGACTTGTAGGTTCGCCATGCGTGACCGGTAAGGTATCCTCGCATCACAACTTCAATGGGAATGGGTTTACACCGTTTGGCTATGGTGATGTTGGGGTGGGGCACTTCGACAATGTGATTGGGAATGATGTCTGAAACTTTATTGAAAGAGAATTGCGAGAGCCGGTTCAGAATTTGCCCTTTAAAGGGTATTGCCTGCTTCATGATATGGTCAAAAGCAGAAATTCTGTCGGTCACCACGATACCAAGCGTATCATCATTCAGAATATAGACGTCACGAACTTTACCACTGTAAGGTTCACCGGCAGTTGCAGCACTTGTACGGGTAATGCATGATGCCAGCGCATCCTGTTGATTCAGCATTAACTTTACTTCTTCGGATTATTGGTTGAATTGCGAACAATCAGGATTGGATCAATGGTGGTTTGCACTTTTTCATCTGTGTGGTGCCGAATTATTTCGGCAAGTCGTTTGGTAGCCATTACGCCAACCGAGTACATTTTCTGGTCTATGGTCGTTAAGTCGAGATATTTTGTGAACTTGATGTTATCGTATCCCATCACGCCGATATCTTCGGGTACGCGCATTCCCAGCTTCGACAGTGCATGAATAGCCCCAATAGCCTGGGTATCGTTGGTACAGAAGATGGCGTCTGGAAAATCATCCATCTTGTCGTACTTGTAGATCGCTTCAAAACCAGCTTCTTCCGTAAAACCGGCGTGCTTGGTACTATCTCCTGTCAAAAAGTATTTTTCATCAACGGGCATTTTAAACTCTTTCATTGCATCCGTGAATCCTTGTTTGCGAAGTGCCGATGATTTTGTGTCAAGGGCAGGCATAATTATACCTAGCTTTTGATAACCCTGTTTGATGAGGTGTTCCCCTGCGAGGAAACCGCCTTTTCGGTTATTCAGCTCAAAGTAATTATACGACGGGTGGGAACTGCCAATAAGTACAATGGGAACTTCTGAAGCCTGAAGCTCTCTATGCACATTTTCGTCAATGTCGATACTGATCGTAATAATCGTGTCTGCCGTCCCACGATTGAAAAAGTTTTCAATACCCTCTTTGGGATTTTTTGATCCGGTATTGTAAATCACAATGTCCAAATCCATTTCACGGATTTCGTCTTTTACGCCCTTCAGAACTTCGTTATAGTACGGTGTTGTAAATGATGGAACCGCAATGGCAAGCATTTGTGGCTCACGGCTGGCGAGCTTTCTCGCACTTACCTGCGGACGGAAGTTGAGCTCGTTTATAGCTTCATTAACTTTATCTTTGGTTTTTTTCGATACATTTGGTGAGTTGTTCAGCACTCTTGAAACTGTCGAAATTGCCACGCCTGCCCGCTGTGCTACCTGATAGATAGTGATTTTCTTTTGTCTGGATTTCATCAGAAAGTATAGGTTAGGTTATGTCGAGAAGCAGCTACATTGTTCTGAAAATACTCTTAATTGCGTTTAACTTAAAATAGCAGCATAAAATTTGTGTCTGCTTAAAAATTTTATTAGCCGGGAACTATTTGAGACTAAGAGTACATTGCTTATTATGAATAAACACTAAGTTCTTTATGACAAATCTGTTAAAGCTACCCATTACGATGATTCGCCCAATCTATGAACGGACGAGTTTTCACAAATCTGTCATAACCGAGATTGATGATGAAAAGCTGATGAAGGCTTATGCTCACTGCAGAGCCATCACAAAACATCATGCCAAGACGTTTTACATGGCCACCCGGTTCCTTCCTAATCACAAGCAGCGCAGTATCTTCGCGATATACGGACTCTGCCGCTATCTCGATGATCTTGTAGATGAAGGCGAGGATCTGATGTTTCAGAAAAAAATCAGCCATCTTGAGATCATAGAAAAACTTGACGTTTTTAAAGCTAAGCTTGTAAACACGTACAAGGGAATTGAACAGCATGATCCGATCCTAACCGCCTTCGCCGACACTCTCAACCGCTTTGACATATCCATTGATTTACCGCTGCTTCTCATGGAGGGCGTGAAGATGGACCTCGTTAAATCGAGGTACGATAATTTTGATGAACTTTACGACTATTCCTACAAAGTTGCATCCGTGGTCGGGCTTATGACCACTGAAGTTTTCGGATACTCGAAGAATGCCGCCATTAAGCATGCCGTTGATTTAGGCATTGCCATGCAGCTTACAAATATCCTGAGAGACGTAGGGGAAGACCTTGAGAGGGATAGAATTTACCTCCCCAGGGAAGATTTAGACTTATTCAACATTTCGGAGGCGGATCTGTTCGACAGAAATGTATCGGACAACTTTACCATGTTTATGCAGTTTCAGATCAAGCGTGCAAGAGAGTATTACGAAAGCGCTGATCTGGGTATTAGTATGCTGAGCCGTGACAGCAGGCTTCCGGTTTGTCTTGCCCGAGAAAATTACAGCAGAATTTTAAATAAGATAGAAGAAAACAGCTACGATGTTTTCTCAAATAGAGCTTTTCTCAACTCCACAGAAAAATTATCGATGGTGCCGCGGGTTATGATGAGCCTGCGTAACAGCTGATTACAAATTCCATCTAATTTGAATTGAAAAGCGCTTACACAAGTGTTTTTTTTCCACTATCTTGATATTAAACTGATCGGGAACTGTAAATAATTATACATGGGTATGGATAGAGAATACCAAAAGTGGAAGAGTCCGAGTTTGGGCAGGGATATGGAGATAATGATTTTCGGAAAAGAAGGTGCCCCGGTACTTCTATTTCCCAGCGGCCACGGAGGACATCTTGAATGGGATGAACAGGGTGGAATCGACATTGTACAGGAACAGATAGAAAAAGGCTATAATCAATTCTTTTGCGTCGACAATGTAGCTGATGAAAGTTTTTTAAATACGGAGGCCGATGCGCCCGTGAAGGTTATGCGGGAAAACCAGTACGAAATGTATATACTCGACGAGGTTTTGCCATTTATCTCTGAGCGCAATCCCAGTCCATTTCTGATTTTATCGGGTGTTCAGATGGGGGCTTATCATTCTCTTAAACTGGCTCTGAAACAACCGTCTCTCGTTCATAAGGTAATAGCCATGTCAGGATATTACGATATAAATGTCCACCTCAACGGATTCAAGGATGAGAGCAGCTACTTCATCAATCCAATCGAATTTATGCCCAATTTGAATGAGGATAGCATCCTTAACGCGATTTCTGCCGTAGATATCAGATTAATCAGCTATCTTAATGATCCAAACAGAGAAGCTACCCGGAGAATGAGTGATACGCTTTGGATGAAGTTCATCAATCACAATCATTTCGTTTGGGAGCAAGACGCGCAAAATCCATGGAGACTTTTCCCGGAAATGCTCAAAGATAATCTGATCTGATTCTTTTAATTAATGCGAAAAATTAACAAGGTACTGATTGCCAACAGAGGCGAAATCGCTCTGCGTGTAATTCAAAGCTGCAAGGAAAAAAACATAGCAACGGTGGCTGTGTATTCCCGCCCCGACGCTGCGTCGCCCCATGTACTTGCAGCTGATGAATCTGTTTTTATCGGGGAGGCTGCATCATCAGATAGTTATCTGGTGGGTGAAAAAATTATTGATGCAGCCAAAAAAACCGGAGCCGATGCCATTCATCCCGGGTATGGCTTTTTGAGTGAAAATTCTTCGTTCGCAAAACTGTGTCTTGAAAACGAAATCAATTTCATAGGCCCCGACCCTCATGCAATCGAGTTGATGGGCGACAAAACACGTGCACGCGAACTGATGGCCAAGGCCGGTGTTCCATATCCGCCAGGAACACAATCAGCGATGCAGGATGTTGAAAGAGCCAAAAGTATTGCCGAGGAAATTGGCTATCCGGTACTGATTAAGGCGGCTGCCGGAGGAGGCGGTAAGGGAATGAGGATTGTTTATAAAAAAGAAGAGTTTGAGAAAAGTGTAAAAGCTGCCAAATCGGAAGCAAAAAATGCTTTTGGCGACGATCGCGTGTATATCGAAAAATATCTTGAAGAACCGCGTCACATAGAGTTTCAGATTCTCGCTGATACGCACGGAAATGTAGTTCATCTCTTTGAGAGGGAATGCTCCATCCAGAGACGACATCAAAAGGTAATTGAGGAGGCGCCATCCAGTGTTCTCACTCCCGAACTGCGCGAGAAAATGGGGCAGGCTGCCGTTGAAGCCGCGCGCGCTTGCAGCTATATAGGCGCGGGTACCGTCGAATTTCTGATCGACAAGTATTTGAACTACTATTTTCTTGAAATGAACACCAGGCTTCAGGTCGAGCACCCGGTTACAGAACTCATTACGGGACTTGATCTTGTGTCACTTCAATTAGAAATAGCTGAAGGCAAGGTGTTGCCGTTTACTCAGGAAGACCTGGAAATGAATGGCCATGCCATCGAGTGCCGAATTTACGCTGAAGACCCTGCAAACAACTTTTTACCCTCCACCGGATTACTAACAAGACACAGGATTCCGGCCGGAAACGGTATCCGGGTTGATGCCGGCGTGGAGGAAGGACAGGAAGTCACCATTAATTACGACCCGATGATCTCCAAACTTTGTGCCCATGCTGAAAACAGGGAACAGGCAATAAACCGCATGCTTAGAGCTCTCTCCGAATATCAAATATCTGGTGTAAGAACCACCATACCGTTTTGTGAGTTTACGCTAAAGCATCCTGCTTTCAGTAGCGGTAAATTTGATACACATTTTGTACAAGATCACTTCACAATATCTGAGGATCTAGGTAAAGAAGAATTGGAACTATTTTCTGTTGTATCTTCACTGCTGAAAAATTCAGCACAAACACCCACAAACAGCAGTGATTCCGAACAGGTGTCAAAAACCCGGGAAACACTCTGGTGGGCAAACAGACGCTAAACAGCAGTGAACACCGGTAAAAAATTATTTCAGCAGTTAGAAAAGCTGCTAACAGAACAACGTAATCCCTCAAGCAGTGAGATTGATCTTGCCAATTCCCGCACCATTGTGCAGATCATCAACGATGAAGACAAGCAGGTGGCTCATGCGGTTGAATCCCGGCTTGATGAAATCGCCGCCGCCATCGATACGATCGTTGACAGGCTGAAGTTGGGAGGGAGGCTTCTCTATTATGGTGCAGGTACAAGCGGCAGGCTCGGCGTTCTTGACGCCGCTGAATGCCCTCCTACGTTTGGAACCCGCCCCGAAACCGTTCAGGGATTTATTGCAGGAGGCAAAGAGGCGATGTTTGTTGCCCAGGAAGGGGCAGAAGACAAGGAAGAGTTTGGAGATCAGGCCGTTGTTGAGTCAGGTGTTACGAAAAACGATATCGTGGTTGGGCTTGCCGCAAGCGGCCGCACGCCTTACGTGCACGGTGCAGTAAAAAAAGCAGGGGAGATCGGTGCGGCTACAGTGTTTGTTACCACTGTCTCTAAAGAACAGGTAGAAATCTCTGCCGACCATATGATTGATATCCCGGTAGGCCCAGAAGTGATTATGGGGAGTACGCGCATGAAAAGCGCCACAGCTCAAAAAATGGTGCTCAACATGCTCACCACGGGTGCCATGATTCGCCTTGGCAAGGTGTATCAAAATGTGATGGTGGATCTGCAGCTCACCAACAAAAAACTTGAGGAGCGTGCCAAGCGAATCGTGATGATGCTTGCCGGCCTTACATACGAAGAGGCATCCGAATATCTTGAGAAGGCAGACCATCACGTGAAAACAGCATTGCTGATGGCGTTAACGGGTCTTACAAAAGAAGAGGCTGCCGATGCCCTGGAACGAAACGATGGATTTATCAGGAAGGCTTTTCAGGAAATTCAATAATACGCTATTTTTATAATTCTGTGAATCATAATCGCAGTTTAAAGCGTTACTATTACGTAAAAATTAAACAGTCTTACCGGCTTCGCCCACCGGCAATTGCGGCTGATCATTCTCATTTGCGCTTACGAACCGAATCTCATTGTCTTCAAACAAGAAATATAACCGGATAACAGAACAGAGTTACAGGCACAGATTTCTGATGTCGATCATCGTGGTGCAGGTAATTGTACTGATATTGATCCATTTTTGGCCTAACATAGAATATATTCCGCAGCTTGATTTCGAAATACCGGAACAGGAGCAGGTTTTTCTGGACGACATTGAAATTACGCGACAAGAGACATCCCCGCCGCCGCCGCCCCGTCCAATGATGCCAAATCCGGTTCCGGATGACGAAATCATTGAAGAAGAAATCGTGATCGACATGGATCTCAATATACCCGACCTTCCCGATCTTGATCCGGGTTTTGGCACCGGACATACCGGTGAGGAAGAACGGATCGTAAGCAATCCTCAGATACCGCCAACGGTTGTCAGAATTGTCGAGGCTATTGCACCGGAGGCAGTGCCATCAGAATACAAGGGCCGGCTTGAGATGATCGTAAATTTTCTTGTGGACACCAATGGTGAGGTAGAGGAGGTGAGCATCAGGGAAATTCGTCTATACAATGAGGATGGCACATACGAACAACTGCCGTTTGTTCAATACGGGTTGATGGATGCCGTTCTGAAAGCTGCTATGCAGTGGCGCTTCAGGCCTGCACGACAGGATGGCGAGATTGTGAAAGCGTTCACGCGACAGAGATTCAACTATTGATGTATAGTGGGTAGTGAGTGAATTACAAATCGGTTCAAACTCCCGAATCTGATTGAATAAGGATGAGCAAAGTTCTATCTTTGCGATCGCTTTGATCGCCGGTAAACCAAATACATGGCGATTGTTTTTTTTGGAGAGGTGCCAGAGTGGTCGAATGGGCTCGCCTGGAAAGCGAGTGTACCGTGAAAGCGGTACCGAGGGTTCGAATCCCTCCCTCTCCGCTTAAGTTTGCCGGGGCATTTTAGGTTTGTGGCAGGTTGCCTTTCTTCTTCACCTCACCCCGGCCCTCTCCTCGAGGAGAGGGAATGGATTTGTGGCTTTGTTCTGGTCTGCAGGCAGAATCAATCTTTGTGCTTCTAAAGCCCCTCTCCAGATGGAGAGGGGTTTGGGGAGAGGTCCTTCTAAGTTCTTCAACAACTTTTCTCAATCTACTTAGAACATCATCCAAGTCACTTAAAATCTCTTTATTCGAAAACCGAACCACGGTAAAACCATACTGCTGAAGCTCTTTGGTGCGTTCGCTGTCGTAAT
>PWWL01000040.1 GCA_003561515.1 Balneolaceae bacterium | reverse complement strand
ATGTAGAGTTGATAGAACCGGATGGCACCCTTGCAGAGAGAAATACCGTTGAGGTTAAAGGCGGGCGATCGAAAGGAAGCATCACCTTCAACAATGCCCGTTTGCAGGAAGGAACATTCAGAGTTCGTGCCTATACGGCATGGTCGCTAAACTTTGGTGATTCGTATATTTTCAATAAGGATATAGATGTGATTACAGGTGAAGCAGCCACTTCAGAACCCGTTGCATCGTCTGCTTCCGATATACAGTTTCTGCCTGAGGGCGGCCACATGGTGCACGGCCTTACCACACGACTTGCCTTTAAAGCATTGAACAGTCAAGGGCTGGGCAAAAACATTTCAGGCACAATTTATGATGAGAATAGTGATTACAGCATCGATTTCAGCTCAGATCATCTCGGGATGGGGGTGATTGATGATTTCACGCCTGATATTAATGCCTCCTACGCAGCAGTTGTTGACGGAATCAAGTATGAGCTTCCAAAGATTCATCCTTCGGGCATGGTGATGAATCTCAACGATAACGGCGACCAATATATAGTGAATATTAGCTCTAAAGATATCGATACCGGAGACGCACTCTTGCTGTTTGCCCACGTTCGCGGTGAAGTGTTTTACGCTTCTTTGGTTCTTATGGAAGAGAACAACGGGGTTACCGTGCTTTCTAAAGATAAATTCCCAACCGGGATTGTTCATTTCACACTACTAGGACGCGATGGAAATCCTGCTGCCGAAAGGCTTGCTTTTAATATCAATCCATTGGCCGAGATTGTAACTGAGATCCGTGTAAATAATGATTCATTTGGCCTTAGAGAAGAGGCAGTGTTACACCTGAAAGTAACTGATGCAGAAGGTGATGCTCTTCCGGCAAGTGCCAGTATATCTATTTTTGATAATGAAATTGCCGAATTCAATTCAGATTACACCAATGCCGTCACGGGGTTGTTGCTTGAGAGTGAAATCAACGGACATATTGAGAATCCGCTGGTTTATTTCAACGGAACGGATGAGGCTGCGCGAGCGGCTGATCTTCTGATGCTTACCCAGGGTTGGCGGGCCTACGATATGCAGCAAATAGCCGATATGGATGAGATATCTCTTTTTTCGATGCCGGAACAGGGCTTTAATATATCCGGTTCAGTTCTGAGCGGTTTCAGGGGCAACCCTCTTGAAGAAGCAACAGTAGTTTTGTCTCTGGGCAGCGACCATGAAGATCTTGAGCTTTCCACTACCGATGAAGAAGGGCGTTTTTTGGTTTCTGATCTGCAAATACAAGGTTCCCAGCTCATAACCCTCAGGGCTAATGATTCGAGGGGGCGCGACAGACTCAGAATTGAACTTGATCAGCAATTCTCTAATTTGCCGGCTTTTGACGATGATATAGTTCAAAACAATTTCAGCATCAGCCAACCGGAAACGGCAGAACTTGCTTCACTCGATGAACGAGCTATACAGGTGCAGATCGATACCGAGCGATTTGTAGATGCACAGTTGTTCGGTGAACTTGATGAAATTGAGGTAGTAGCCGAGCGTGAACCGGAAGCTGACCGCTTTGAACGCAACCTGCGAGAAGGTGAACGTGCCAGCCAGAGGCTGGATTTTGATGAAAGGCCACACATGGCAGATATTCCATTTCTCCAGGCACTGAACCAGCTTGGCGGTGTTAGTGTAATTGGAAACTCTATTACTATAAATACCGGCTTTACAAATATCGGAGGTGCCTCTCTTCCACCACCGCTTATACTGATTGATGACATCGAATCAGACTTTGATGATTTACGAATATTGTCATCTTTGGATGTTCAAACAGTGAATGTATTTCGAAGATCATCGGAGCTCGGTTTTTTTGGAGCGAGCGGTGCCGGCGGAGTACTAAGCATCAGAACGCGACGTGGCGACGGTGGTTCGCAGGAAAACATTCGCGGATTGATTACAGCCAATGTGCAGGGGTTTGCCCCTCCTTCCCAATTTTACATGCCCCGGTATGGTATCACGGTGCCGAGAGATATCGAACAGCCTGATACCCGGATAACGCTTTTCTGGGATCCGGAACTTGACATTTCAGAGAATGGAGCTTCTGTAAGATTCTGGACCAACGACATGCCATCCACCTACAGAATTGTAGTTCAGGGCATTACAGAGAATGGCATACCTTTTTTCGAGACGTCGGTCTTCCGGGTTGAACCATGATACGTTGCATCATCGAATCATCGCACAGACATGCGATTTGATTTATGAAATTGTACCTTGATATTCCCATGAATCGGCGAAAGTCAATCTATGGCAATGCATTGCCGGAATCAGAATCGGGAACAATAACTATTCATGCGGATCTGCCGGATATCAAAAAGTTTCATCGCACTTCTTTTCGTTGCAGCAACTGCATCTTTTAACTTCGTACCTGAACTCTTTGCACAGGAAAGTGCCGTTCTCAGACTGGTGATTGTTTCTGATCTGGATGGCAATCCTGTATACGGGGCAAATGCCATTCTGTTTGATGAAGAAACAGAGGAAGAGATGCTTGCGACTGGAGTTTCGGACCTGGATGGGTTCATTGAACTCCGCAACCTCGACAGAACAGGATACCTTTTGAGAGTGAGTTACGTTGGGCATGACCCCTATCTGCGCAAAATTATGATAGAACCCGGAGAGCGAAAAATTCTCAGTATCACACTCTCTTCCGGCGTGGAAAGTTTTGATGAAATTGTGATAGAAGGCCGCAGGTTTCGCTCAGGGGATGCAGGGCACCGCAGAATTGAGGCGAATGAGTTTGCAAGGGTACCCACCCCCGGACCCGGGAGCGACCTTGCCGGTTACATTCAATCGCTGCCCGGCGTGGTAACTGCCGGCGATCGTGGCGGTGAGCTTTTCATCAGGGGTGGCACTCCGGACCAAAACTACATCCAGGTCGATAATCTGCCCGTTATAAAGCCCTTTCATATTTCGAACCGGTATTCCGCATTTCCGGCTGAAATGGTTCAGAACGTCGATTTTTATGCCGGCGGTTTCAGTTCACGGTACACAGGGTCCACATCTGCCGTGATGGATGTTCGGCTACGGCCGGGAAACAGAAGAAATCTGAGGGTTTCGGCATCAACAAGCCCGTATCTGTCGGCATTTCACGCAGAGGGACCAATACAAAGAGACACCGATTCGTACATAGTTATGGGCCGCTTCTCCACAATCGACCGTTTTGCGCCCCACATTACCGGGAGTGAAGCACCTTACCGGTTTTATGATATTTCAGGCCGTTATTCATACCAGGGTGAAAATCTTACCTGCAATATCACGGGGCTGGTAACGGGTGATGAGGGTGAAATCAATCCGGCCAGGGCCGCTACACTCTCATGGAATAATTTTGTAATGGGCGGCCGATGTCTTGGATTTTATGACCGTTTCAACCATCCTATCGAACTTACCGCCGGTTACACATCCTACAACAATTCGGAGTCATCCGGCGGAGTGCAGGAGCGTTTTTCCGGGATCAGGCAGATGTACCTGAGGCTTGACCTGAAGGAAGAGATATTCAATTTGCCGGTCGACTACGGCCTCAGTGTCAGTTTCAGAAGCTACGATACAGAGCTGATTGGCAGATTCACTTCCGTTCAATCTTTTCAGCGCAACATTCCCATTGTTCATGTGTATGGATCCACGGAATGGTCTCCGTTTAACAGGCTTACCCTTGAACCGGGATTAAGCTCGCAGTTCACCCTTGATACGGATATTACACTGGAACCCAGGCTTCGGTTATTGTTTCGGCCCGATGGCACGGATATGCACGAAATTAGCGCAGCAGCCGGAAAATACACGCAGGTTTTATCGGCCATTACCGATGAGAGAGACGCAGGAACCATCTTCTCTGTTCTGAATCCTACCAGCGACCGCGACCCGCTGCCTTCAGCCATTCATGCAATTCTTGGGTATTCGTATCGTCCGGGTGCCGGGCTGCTGTTCAGTATCGAAGGGTATCTGATGCAGAGAAAGCACATTCCCGTTTCCAGGTGGACACCCCGCGCCCAGGTAAATGTTGAAACCT
>PWWL01000341.1 GCA_003561515.1 Balneolaceae bacterium | reverse complement strand
CCACTCGTCAGTCGAGGGGGGCACACTCGTCTGACGACTCATGGAAAAATCTATTCTGGCATCTGAGCCCTCAGTCGTCTGACGAGTCCTCCCGGGTTCGAAATCCAATCTGCAGCCAGGGCGGCGATCTGCATGCCTAGGCTTATCGGCCTTAGCAACTCGACAGACGAGTATTTCGATGCAGGCCATGGGTTTTTGCAAGTTCCACTCGTCAGTCGAGGGGGAACACTCGTCTGACGACTCTTGGAAAAAACTCTTCAGGCATCTGAGCCCTCAGTCGTCTGACGAGTCCTCCCGGGTTCGAACTCCAATCTCCTGCCAGGGCGAAGATTCGCATGCCTAGGCTTATCGGCCTTAGCAACTCGACAGACGAGTATTTCGATGCAGGCCATGGGTTTTTGCAAGTTCCACTCGTCAGTCGAGGGGGTGAGAATAAAAAAAGCCCGTTCACTGAAATGAACGGGCTTTTTTGAAGTGGCGGGGACAGGATTCGAACCTGCGACCTTCGGGTTATGAGCCCGACGAGCTACCAGCTGCTCCACCCCGCGATGAGACTTGTAATATACGAACTTTATTTACCCCTTGTCAATTATCTTTTCTAACACGTGATGATTGTCCGAAAAGTAAAAAGGCGCGATTTCAGGTATTCTGATTATGACAGGGTTATATATCTAACCCTTTCAAATTACCATCGCTCCCCGCTCCCCTTTTTCCTATCTTTGTCCGTTTACGAACACTCGGAAAAAAAGAGCCGGTTTTATACATGATTTCCACCAAAGACGCCATTGACCTCGAAGAGAAGTACGGAGCCCATAATTATCACCCCCTGCCGGTTGTGCTGGCGCGGGGTGAGGGCGTATATGTGTGGGATCCGGAGGGCAACCGCTACTTCGATTTTCTGTCAGCTTATTCGGCGGTGAATCAGGGTCACTGCCATCCGCACATAATCGGCGCGCTGAAAAGTCAGGCTGAGACGCTGACTCTGACATCCAGGGCATTCTATAACAACGTTCTCGGGGAGTTTGAGGAGTTTGCGTGCCGCACATTCGGGTTCGATAAAGTACTGCCGATGAACACCGGTGCGGAGGGTGTTGAAACCGCTATTAAAATCTGTCGAAAGTGGGGGTATGAGAAAAAAGTCATAGCAGAAAACGAGGCGAAAATTGTAGTTTGCAGCAGCAATTTTCACGGTCGCACCGTCACAATCATCTCTTTTTCGGATGATGAGGGAGCCAGTAAAAATTTCGGCCCATATACGCCTGGGTTCATCAAAGTGGAGTACAATAATACGGAGCAGCTTGAAGCTGTGCTGCGCGATGAAAACGTGGCCGGATTCCTGGTGGAGCCGATCCAGGGTGAGGCAGGAGTTAAGGTACCCGATGAAGATTTTCTGAGAAAAGCGCGTAAACTCTGCAGTGAGCAGAACGTGCTGCTGATTGCCGATGAAATCCAGACCGGTATAGCCCGTACCGGGAGCCTTCTGGCCGTATGCGGAAACTGTACATGTGAAGGTGACTGTGAGCGTCAGTCCGAAACCTACGTGAAGCCCGACATCCTGATTTTGGGCAAGGCCCTCTCGGGCGGGGTCTATCCGGTATCTGCCGTGCTGGCTGACAAGGATGTCATGGACGTCATCAAACCGGGTCAGCATGGCTCAACATACGGAGGCAATCCGCTCGGCACGAAAGTGGCCATCGCCGCGATGGAAGTGGTTCGCGATGAAAAGCTGGCTCAGAATGCCCGCAGGCTTGGCAATATTTTCAGGGGTGAAATGGAAAAGCTTCAGGATGAATGTGAGCTCATTACCGTGATTCGCGGCAAAGGGCTTCTAAATGCGGTCGAAATCAACGACTCGCCCGGCAGCACTACCGCCTGGGATCTCTGCATGAAACTGAAGGAGAACGGCCTGCTTGCCAAACCCACCCACGGCAATATCATCCGCTTTGCTCCTCCGCTCGTCATGACCGAAGATCAACTCATGGAGTGCATCGGGATCATCCGGAAGACGTTCCTGGAATTTGGACAAGGCTGAGGTTCAAGGTTCCAACCTGCCAGAGTGCCGTGCCTTTCGGCACCTGGTAGAGTTGGAAGCGGTTGGGTTCAAGGTTGCCCGATGGGTCGGGCCTGCGCAAAAGAGCGCAGCAGGTTCAGGGTTCAGGGTTCAGGGTTCAGGGTTCAGGGTTCAGGGTTCAGGGTTCAGGGTTCAGGGTTCAGGGAAAAATCTGGTTCTGATGTTGCCTATTGTCAACTTTTCACTTTTCACTTTTCACTTTTCACTTTTGCCTTTTGCCTCTTCACTTTCTACTGTCAACTTTTGGGATTTAGATCATTAGGATTTCGGATTTTTTAATTTCATGAAAAAACCTTATTCCAACTGCCATCTGCCAACTCAACCGTCACCCCGCAACCGGTAACCGGCAACCAGTAACTCGCAACCCGCATCCGTCCAACTTTCCCCTTTGCGTTTTAATATCGCAGTTCCTTATCCTGAATGTTTGGAGATATTGATACGATAATTGCTTTAAACTATTTAAACCTATGTCTGAACTTGTTGAACCGCTGAGCGTACGCTCAACATTGCAGAAACACATCCTTGCCGATGGCTATGAGATGGTGCTCGACCTCAAAAAAAGTAAGGGTGCCTATCTACACGACTCATCATCAGGAAAAAAATTTCTCGACTTTTTCACCTTCTTCGCATCCAATCCTCTTGGGATGAATCACGACCGGTTGGCAGGCGATCCGGAGTTTGTGGCAAGGCTTGGTGAGGTAGCCATCAACAAACCGTCGAACTCTGATGTTTACACTGAAGAAATGGCCCATTTCGTTGAGACGTTCTCCCGTGTCGGTATTCCTGATTACCTGCCATATACCTTCTTCGTGTCGGGTGGTTCTCTCGCTGTTGAGAATGCGCTAAAGGTGGCTTTCGACTGGAAAGTTCAGAAAAATTTTGAAAAGGGCTACCGGGTGGAAAAAGGCCACAAAGTGCTGCACCTCGATAAAGCGTTTCACGGCAGAAGCGGGTACACCCTTTCTGTAACCAATACCGATCCCAAAAAGGTAAAGTACTTTCCTAAATTCGACTGGCCGAGAATTCACAATCCGGTGGTGAAGTTTCCCCTCACCGAGGAAAACATTAACGAGGTCGCAAAGGAAGAGAAACTGGCGCTAGCACAAGCGCGACAATACTTTGAAACGTACAAGGATGAAATTGCATGCATTCTGTTAGAGCCAATACAGGGCGAAGGTGGCGACAACCATTTCCGACTCGAATTCCACCGTGCGCTTCGTGAGATGGCCGATGAGTTCGACGCTTTATTGATCTACGATGAGGTGCAAACAGGCGTGGGCCTCACCGGTAAATTCTGGGCCCATGAGTATTACGTGCAGCCAGACATCATTGCTTTTGGCAAAAAGGCACAGGTGTGCGGCATTCTGGCAAGCAAGAGGATTGATGATATTGAAACAAACTGCTTCCACGTTTCTTCAAGAATCAACTCAACCTGGGGCGGTAATCTCGTGGATATGGTTCGATTCGATCGTATACTTGAAGTAATCGAGGAGGATAACCTCGTAGAACACGCTGCAGAGACCGGAGAATACCTACACCAGCTGTTGATAGAATGGGCCGACACCTCCGAACACCTCAGCAATCCCAGGGGTAAAGGCTTATTATGCTCTATCGACCTGCCCAATTCCCATGCGCGCGATACAGTTGTTAAAGAATGCCTGAAAAACAATCTGATGATTTTAGGCTGCGGAACACGCACGATCAGGTTCCGTCCGCCGCTTACCATTCAGAAAGAGCACCTCGATGAAGGTCTCGCGATCCTTGACAAGAGTTTAAAAGCCTGCCTGAGACAGTGCCCGGTTGTTGGGTGATTGTGTAATCAGCATTGGCTTTCCTGCCCGAAAAACATCTGAGACCTGTCAGCATTCACGGTGCTTTTCCGTGATTCTGACAGCGTCATCGTTACGGGGTCGATGATTCTGCGTTTGATATCACCATAACATGTCAGAGGCCAGACTACATTATT
>PWWL01000274.1 GCA_003561515.1 Balneolaceae bacterium | reverse complement strand
TAACTGTACAGGCTGAGGGACACCTTATTGAAACCGTAGAGAGCCTTGGAGAACACCCTGAACAAGGCTGGCATAAAACTGATGGCTTTCATGTTATTCAACAAGCCTTTGTTGATACCGGTGCAATCCAATGTGGCTATTGTACACCTGCGATGGTGCTGGTCGCCCAAACGCTCTTAGAAAAGATTCCCTCTCCTAGTGAAAAAGAGATACGGGAAGCGCTTTCAGGTGTCTTGTGCCGCTGTACGGGTTACCTAAAACCTGTCCAGGCCATTTTACGCGCGGCTGCTATTCTGCGTGGCGAACAGGTGCCACCCATTGATGAACCGATTGAAATAACCGATGTAATTGATTTCGATAAAGCACCAGATGTGGGCGGTTCACCCCTGACATCTGGCATGGGAACGATGACTGAGACGAGAGTCTTTCCGAAATTAAAGGTGGTAGACGAGCACTCTCCGATGAAAACTGTTGGTCGTGGTGAGCCTAAGGTTGATGCCATCAAGCTCGTCCAGGGCAAACCGGCCTTTGCTGCTGATTTTGAAAAACGTGATTTATTGGTTGCCAAAGTACTGCGCAGCCCACATGCTCATGCCATCATTAAACATATCGACACCTCCGCTGCGGAAGCTTTACCGGGTGTTGCCGCTGTATTGACGTGGAAAGATATCCCCCGTGTGGTCTACTCGACAGCGGGACAATCTCATCCTATCCCTGGACCCTTAGACACCTTTTCTCTGGATAAAAAAGTTCGTTTTGTGGGTGACCGGGTTGCTTTCGTGGCAGCTGAAACTGCACAAATTGCTGAAGAAGCCCTGGATTTGATCAAGGTCGATTATGAGGTCCTGCCAGCGATTATTGATCCAGCGCAGGCGATGGAAGATGGTGCCATCCAGATTCACGATGAGGAAGAATATGTGAATTTTGCTGATTCGGACCCGTCTCGCAACCTGGCGGCAGAAATTAGGGTAGATATTGGCGATGTTGAAAAAGGGTTCAAAGAGGCTGATCAAATTTTCGAAACGGAATACGCTGTTCCCAAGGTGCAACAGGCACATATTGAACCGCATGTCGTTGTGACTTACTGGGACGAGGATGATCGGTTGGTTATTCGCACCAGCACCCAAGTGCCTTTCCATGTGCGTCGGCAGATTGCACCTGTTTTGGATCTGCCCATTAAGCGGGTCAGGGTCATCAAACCTCGGATCGGTGGCGGGTTTGGGGGCAAACAGGAAGTGTTATGTGAGGATGTGGCGGCACATTTGACGATCGCAACCGGTCGACCAGTAATTTACGAGATGACCAGGGAAGAAGAGTTTATCGGCGCACGGACAAGACATCCGATGCGGGTTCGTCTTAAAACCGGTGTGAAGAAAGATGGCACAATCACTGCCAACGAGATGTACTGCCTCAGCGATACCGGTGCTTTGGGTTGCCATGCATTAACTGTGACGGGGAACACGGGTCACAAAGCGATGGCGCTGTATGTCGGCGATGGATCTTATCGTGAGAAACCGAATATTCGCTTCTATGCCGATGTAGTTTATACCAACACTGTGCCGTCAGGCGCCTACCGTGGATACGGTGTTCCCCAGGGCTTTTGGCCTGTTGAACGTCATATGGAGACGATTTCTCGTGCGTTGAACATGGACCCGATTGAGTTCCGCTTGAAGAATGCCCTCAGATCCGGTGAACTTCATCCCTTCAGCACAGAGTGGAGTGAGGGACGTGAACCCAAGCCTGAGACAATCTACACTGTGGGCCTGGAGGAATGTGTCAACCAAGGTCGCATGGCGATTGGTTGGGACCATAAATTCCACAACAAAGACTGGCAGCTTGTCCCAGGTGCAAATCACTTACGCAAAGGAATTGGCGTTGCCCTGGTGATGCAAGGAACGGCCATTCCGTATCTCGATATGGGTGGTGCCAGTATTAAAATGAATGATGATGGATCCTTTAACCTGCTGGTCGGTGCAACTGACCTGGGGACGGGATCGGATACGGTGTTAGGCCAAATGGCAGCAGAAACCCTGGGTGTTCCCCTGGAGGATATTCTTGTTTATTCTTCGGATACAGATTTTACACCCTTTGATAAAGGCGCTTATGCTTCCAGCACAACCTATATTTCCGGCGCGGCAGTTGTCAAAGCAGCAGATCAGGTTGCTCTGCAAATTCGAGAACGCGCCGTCTTGATGTTCTCTGAGAAGGACATCAATGTTAAACCAGAGGAAGTTGTATTGGAAGATCGAAAGGCCATCATACCCTCGGGTGACTCGATTGGTTTTGATGAGATTGCTCTGCATGCGCTCCATCAAACAGACCAGACACAAATAATGGCCGTTGCATCGCATATGTCCCCGGTTGCACCGCCACCTTTTGCGGCACAGTTTGCCGAGGTGACTGTCGATACAGATTCCGGCATGGTTACCGTTGATAAGCTGGTAATGGCTGTCGACTCGGGTGTGATCATCAATCCAATCACTGCTTCTGGTCAGATTGAAGGTGGTATGACCCAATCCTTAGGTTATGCAGTTTGTGAAGAAATGGTTTACGATGAAAACGGTCAACCAAGGGAGCGAGATTTTGAAGACTACCACATCTTCCGGTCTGACGAAATGCCCGAATTAACCACGATTTTTGTTGAAACTTATGAGCCATCCCATCCATATGGTGCCAAAGCTGTCGCTGAAATTCCACTGGATGGGGTTGCCCCTGCTGTTGGCAATGCCATCCTTGATGCTTGCGGTGTGTCGCTAAATAAGATTCCAGTTTTGCCAGAGGAGATTTGGCAGGCATTAACGGCGAACAGTCCTTCAGATTCAACGAACACTACCCCACAAGAGGCATAGATTTGGCTGGCTGGAAGTTCGAAGCTCAGATTGTTCAAAATGGTCCCAATATTGGGACTGAAAACCAGGTCATTGTTATCGGGCATGTAAATCCTGATACAGATGCTGTTGCTTCTGCGATGGGGTATGCGTGGCTATTGCGAGAGCGGGATGGGCTTAATGCCATCCCTGCTCGCGCAGGTGCGATTAACCTGCAAACTTCTTGGGTCTTACGGACCCTTGGATTAGAGCCGCCGATGCTTTACAATGATGCATCGCCACGGTTTGAGTCTGTCATGCGCCGTTTTGATACGGTCACACCAGACAGCCCATTGAGTGAAGCCTGGGCAATTCTCAGCCGGACGGGTGGTGTCGCCCCAGTTGTGAATAAGGACGGTACACCTTACGGGATCATTTCCGGTAAGACCTTGTTTAATTTCCTGAGCAAAATGGTAGGTCCGCATCCACGCTATCAAGATATGACCCTGGCGGAGTTGCTTGAGATACCCTGCCGCAAAGCTGCAGAAACCGAGGTTGCCCGATACACTGCAACAACCCGCATTCGGGATGTGATCAGGCGTCTACTCCGTGATGAGGTTAATGAATTTTGGGTCTTAGATGAGAACCAGCGATACCTGGGCATTTGTCGTCAGCGTGATTTGCTGGATCCACCCCGGTTGAAAATAATCCTTGTGGATCACAATGAGCCGCAGCAATCTTTAATGTCCATGGAAGAAGCTGAGTTGGTTGAGATCCTGGACCATCATCGTTTGGGCAATACTTCAACCCATGAACCGATTCGCTTTACTGTGGATATTGTTGGCAGCACCAGCACATTGGTTTCAGAAATAATTGAAGATGCTGGTTTGAGTGCGCCACCTGAACTGGCAGGATTATTGTTGGCCGGATTGCTGTCCGACACACTGATTTTGACCTCACCGACGACGACCCCACGTGATCATACAGCGGGTGAAAGGTTGGCGCGCTGGGCATTTGTGTGGGGCACTCCGCTTGCGGATGAGGATTTGCAATCCTTTGGACAGAAGGTTCTTACTGCTGGTACAGGTTTAGCAAGTCGTGAGCCAATGGATGTGGTGACCACGGATTTGAAAAAGTATGAAACAGAGAATATCCGCTTTGCGATTGCACAGGCTGAAGTATCAGACTTGCACGAATTGAATGATTTTTTGGATCCACTGCGTCAGGCCTTGCAAGAGGTAAAAGAGCGGCGCAGC
>PWWL01000072.1 GCA_003561515.1 Balneolaceae bacterium | reverse complement strand
GATAACGAAAGCCCTTTTTCGCTGGGTGGACTTGGGGGATTTCCTTTTACCGGTATTACAGGTTTTATTGCTTTTTCGGGGCACATTCCGGACAATGGTTTTGCAATAATTGAGTACGGCCCTCACATAGGTGTTTCAAAAAATGGTTCTGTAGGTAGTGTAAAGCGTTCCGGCCAGGCGTCCGAAACAACCTGCTGTGGTGCACTGAAAGTATCGGTGAATAAGCTGAAGGACGAGAAAAGCGTAACCGCCGATCCTGATCTGGATTATCAGCAGTGGAAACTGGAAACTGCCATTTCGCAAAACAAAGATGCTGTAGTGTCGTCTGAAGATCCGCTAGTTGCGGCCACCGACATTATGTACGAGAGTATTGATGAGAGGATTAAGCACCTTTTAAAAGAAACATCGACATATTTTAAGAACACTACGGTTGCATTGGTGGGAGGCATCATCATCAATACCGATCACGGCCTGAGAGATTGGTTCGACCTGCGAGAATTTTCAGTACATACATTTTAACCAACGATTTTCAGATTCGAATATATGAGTAATGACAAGCCAGGCAGTAAAGGCAGTAAGAAACCCGGTAAACGTAACATAAACAAGAGTTTTTTCGAGAAGCACAAGAAAAAACAGTCAGATGATCGGGAAGAGTCCGGGCCAAAAAAACACACTCGCTCAGGACCGGAATCAGATTCCCGATCAAAAAAAAGAACCAGGCCGGAGCCTGGAAATGATTCCGGTTCCAAAAAGAGAAAGGGCAGCAGTGGCACTACAGATCCAAGACAGGCCAAAAAAAAGAGGCCAACCAGGACTTACGCTAAAAAAGCAAGACAATCCGATTCATCTCCATCAGCCCCGAGCAAAACAAAGCAGGCTCCCTACCTTCGAGACCAAATTCGTTTGAATAAATATATCGCGCACTCCGGTTTTTGCTCAAGGCGCGAGGCCGACGAGTATATATCGGCCGGCAAGGTAAAAGTTAATGGCAAGGTTGCTTCAGGGCTCGGTATGAAGGTGACCAAAAAAGACCGTGTTCAGGTTGACGGTCAAAATCTTTCGCTTGAACCTTTTGTATATATACTGCTTAACAAAGGCAAGGATACCATCAGCACTACAAACGATGAAAAAGACCGCAATACTGTGCTTGATGCTGTTGAAGATGCCACAGGTTACAGGGTATATCCCGTTGGAAGGCTGGACAGAAACACGATGGGCCTGCTACTGCTCACAAACGATGGAGATCTTGCTCACCGGCTAATGCATCCGAGCTACAGGGTGAAAAAGACATACGAGGTAGCCGCAAATCGCATTTTGGGAGACGACGAGCTCACTAAAATGAAAAATGGG
This sequence comes from Balneolaceae bacterium, assembly GCA_003561515.1. Taxonomy (GTDB): domain Bacteria; phylum Bacteroidota; class Rhodothermia; order Balneolales; family Balneolaceae; genus Rhodohalobacter. The sequence continues at coordinate 13,508 of PWWL01000072.1, read as the reverse complement.
ATTGAGCTCGAGGACGGACCTGTTAAGCCATCACGTGTAAAAAGAGATCCTTTGAATCCCGACACAATTACAATTTCTGTTTTTGAGGGACGAAATCACTTAATCCGAAGAATGATTTCACATTTCGGTGCAGATGTTGTAAGATTAAAGAGAGTGCGATACGCCGGCCTTTCTGATAAAGACCTGCGCGTAGGGCGATGGAGATATTTACGTCAAAAAGAAATCAACGATTTACGAAAACTCGTAAAGCTTGAAACTCTCGATTTTAATAAAGACGAGGCATGAGTTATAACAGTGTTGTAAAGCAATCAGGTTCAGTCCCCTCATCCGAAAATCTGCCGATCTATTTTGATCTTTATGCTCCGGTTACCAATCACGGTACGCCGGTTCCGGTACTTTTATTTGTGCATGGCTTTAAAGGATTTAAAGACTGGGGGGCGTTTCCGGATGCCTGCCTGGAGCTTGCAAGATCGGGTTTTGGTGTTGTAGCTTTTAATCTATCACTAAATGGGGTAGGCAAGAGTATGACCGACTTTGACGAGCCGGATCTCTTTGCGCGTCAAACTTTGACACAAGACCTTGAGGATGTCGGTTCTGTAATTGAAGGGGTCAAGACAAAAAAAATTGAGCATGAAAAGGTAACGCTCGACACCGACAGGATCGGAATCATCGGCCATTCGAGGGGCGGGCACACGGCCGTTGCAGCCGCTGCAGAATACGCAGACATCCACTGCCTTGTTACATGGAATGCGGTTGCCGACTACAGTTCGCGCTGGAGTAAGGAGATGGTGAACGACTGGAAGAAACAAGGATTTACGGAAATACTGAATTCCAGAACCGGACAATCCATGAAGATTGATAAAATAGTATACGATGATGCAAGAGAAAATTCCGACAGGCTTACGGCTTTAGCAAGAGCTCGCGAGCTTTACATCCCATGCATGTTTATTGCAGCTAAACAAGATGAAGCTGTTCCCTACAACGACTCGGTTATGTTATCAAGAAAAGCGCCCGCGCAAGACAAAGAGTTAAGATTGATAGAAAAAACCGGGCATACCTTTGGCGTTTCTCATCCGTTTGATAAAGAAGACTTCCCCGGTCCGTTTGCTGATGTGATGGATCTGACAGAGGGGTGGTTTCTCGAGTATTTGAAATAAATCAATTAGAAATAAACGGCTTATGTTAAAATCTGGAGAGATTTTACTGCCTGTAATAGCTGCAGCTTTTCTACTGTTTTCAGCTTTGGAAGTTAGATCACAATCCAAAGTTCTGATTGACGAGCCTCAATTTATGATCGATGCGCAAACTGCTATTGATTCTCTTTATAACAGAAATGAAGAGGCAGCAAGAGATATCTTAAGCCCTTGGATTGAATCAGAACCCGAGCATCCACTTTGGATTCTCTGGAACGGAATGGAGTTATGGTGGAGCGTTTTACAAGACTTAAATGACGATCAGCATGACGAGACATTTTTTCGCAAAATGCAAATGGCTGACTATGAGGCCAACAGGCTTTTGCGCAGGCAAAGCGACCATCCTGATGCGCTTATAATAAGGGCCGTCGCCAACGGCTATGCAGCCCGGCATAATGCGAATCGCGGGAATTGGGTGACAAGTATGAACATTGGCCGAAGGGCTTATCAGTCTTACCTGCGGCTTATGGAAGTGAGGCCATCTCTGCCCGATAATGATTTTGCCGAGGGCATGAAACGATACTACGCAGCATACATACCCGAAAATTTTCCAATGGTTAGGGCTGTATCCTGGTTTTTGCCTGATGGCGATCGCAATGCAGGTTTGGCTTCGCTTACAAAAGCTTCGGAAAAAGGAGTATTTGCCAGGCCGGAGGCTGCGTATTTCCTCGGATTTATTCTTTTAAATTATGAAAATGACTTCGAGAGCTCTGCTTCTGTCTTTAAGAGTCTGATTGATCGTTATCCGGATAATGGATATTACAGGAGGCTTTATCTCAGTTCACTTGCGCAAATGCGCAGATTTAGTGATCTGCGAATAGCAGCGGAAGAGACGCTCGAGCACTGGAATAAATATCACCCCAATGATATAGGGGTGATGCATGAAGAAGTGTATCACTGGATTGGCCGCGGGTATTACCATGAACGTTCATTTGAAGATGCACTTCAGGCATTTGTAAAGTCGTTTGAGGCAGGGCTTACACTGCCTAATAAGCGTGATAGAGAGTATCACACGGCTTCAGCATACTTTGCGGGAAGGTCAAGTGAGTTTTTAAATAATGGTTCGGATGCGGCCTGGTTTTACAAAACAACGCTGGAGCAACGTGCAGGTGACAATGTGAAACGGCAGGCAAAAGATCGGCTGGCACGCATTCAGTAGGCTTTGTGCTTTCGCGGCATACGGAAAGCGTATTACGGACCTAATTTGCAGGGGTTTTTAAGGTTCGCAAATGTATGTTACTCCTATTCAGCCCGGTGTTGATTTTCATATTCGATTTTGAAGAATAATGGTTCACGAAGTTGAAAACGGTCAATAAGTTTGTACCAGGGATAACCAACCAGAATCAGCTGCATCACAAACGCGTCGAAGCGAATATTCATGGTAAGGGTGATTCCAAAATGCATAGCAATGAGAAGGGTAGTGGTGTATGGCCGCAGTTTTTTCCACCACATTGTAAAGCCGATGAGTTCCGTGAACCATCCGATCAAAAGAATTACTGAAGCTACGGCGGTGCTGCCAAGCGCCATCTGCTGTAAAAAATTGGGACTGTAAACACCCTCTCTTGAAAGAATGTCGATACTCTTTTCACTGATCCAGAGCCAGAGATGGCGCCCATCGTACCAGTTAATTCCTGTACCTATCAGTTTAGAAAAAAAAGCCGCTGTATAACCCAGGCCTATGAAAAAAATGATGGAGCCCATCACAAATCGCGGTATTTCTGATTTTGCAGGAAAAAACCATGCTCCAATTGCAAAACAAAATACCGACATTCCGATCAAGTTCTGGCTGTGCGGAATTTCGCCTTGCGAAAAACGCACCACGTACTGAATATGGAAAAGGACCATCACAAGCATGTATAGCCACTTGGGGCCCATTCTGAAAAAAGCAGCACATAAAAGCGCAGTCACGATAAATGCGTTGATCAGCGCAAGGTTATGATCGAAAAGCCATGCCGAATTATAATAATTGGCCAAGCCAAGCGGGAGCACTACTTCAACGTTGCGTAGCTGAGTATAGAGACCCCATTCCCACATGAACCTGATGGTGTAAGCCACCACAAAGAGTTCAAAAAGTTTGAAAAAGATCCGTTCGCCGGATGTCTGTGCACGCTCCGGCTCAAAAAGCTGGTCGCCAATATGAGCAGCTATTTTTTTCATTCCGGTCTCCTGATGTAATCGCTCTCCGGCAGTTCCGGGTTGCGGTAAACTCCGTCTTCAGTTAACAGGAGCCAGGGTAAAACCTCTACAGCTACCGAATCCCGGCCAATCATTTGCCCATGCACTTTCGCGGCTATCCAACGCCGGTTCGCCAGGTTATGGCTGCCAAACATTGCAAGAACTGCATCCATCCGATCCGAAGTCCAATTCTCAGTTTTCGACATAAAGTTTGAATAATCGATCTGGTCAACCCCGTATTGCCGAACGGGAACCGGACGACCGTGCAAATTCCCCGGTTCCTGAACCTGCCAAATGAGTTCATCATCGGTATCCGTCACGTCGATCACCATGGCACGGGTCCATGGATTACCCGCCTGGGAGAACATCGGGTAGATACTGAATGGCCAAAATTCTCCCTCGTGCGTTGCCACAAGGGCAGCATAGATGATCAGAACAATCCCTAGCACCTTCATACCGCGTTTGGTGAGAGATTCTCTCATGGAAAGTGTTGTTTTGAAGGTTTTTATCAAAATATAAAAATCACCGGCAAGGAAGGAAGAGAATTTTTCTTGAAAGTCGTCTTTTGCCCGAACAGATGGGAGTGACCTGCCATAGACTGGGCACTTTTCACCTTAAATAACCGTTCGTGACCAAAGCAGTAGTGCAAGCGGCAAATAATATCATTTTACTTCAACATCACTATTCGTCACAGAATTTTCTGCAGAATTCAGTAATTTTAAGGCTCTTTCAGGCATAGCCAAAATCTATAGATGCGAAAACTTATAAGGTTTTTTCAACCTCTTGTCGAATTTAACGTCAGGCACCCCTACCTCGTGGTAATTACTTCGGTAATTCTGGCGGTAATTGCAGGAAGTTTTGCATCCCGCCTCACGGTGGATACCGATATTGCAAATCTGCTGCCATCCACCAACGAAAATGTACAGACTCTTGAACGTCTTCAGGAAACTGCCGGGGGTGAAACCTCGATGCAGGTGGCGATCAAGTCGCCCGATTTCGAAACCAACGTGGCTTTTGCGAATGAGCTGGCCGAGCGTAGTCTTGAGCTCTTTTATCCGCGTCACGACAATTATTTCTTCACCAGGGTAGAGTTCCGGCGCGACACGGAAGTGCTTAAAGATAATGCACTTTACCTTGCCACTATCCCCGAACTTCGGGAGATAATCCGCTACCTGGAGGATGAAATTGAAACTGCAAGGATGGAAGCGAATCCATTTCTGGTCGATTTCATGGATGATTTTGATGATGAGTTCGATGAAGAGGAGGAAGAGCTTAATATGGACCGGTTCAGGGAAAGCTATGACGAGTTTATACCACCCGAGTACCCGGTGAATGAAGACAGTACACTCGTCATTCTCAACCTCTTTCCCTCAGGTTCACAGAGCGATATCCGTTACCTTGAAGATATGTTCGCGGCTTACGATGAGCTTCTTCAAGAGATGGACATCGCATCCTGGCATCCGGAAATGGAGGTACAGTTTGGGGGGCGGCTGAAAAGGCATCTGAACGAATTTGAGTCGATCATGAATGACGTCTTTAACAGTTTCGGGCTCGGGTTTTCCGGTGTGATACTGCTTGTGATGCTCTATTTTTTTATAAAAAAATACATCAATTACCGCCGGTCCGAGCGGGGGGTTCAAACTCATTCCTTTTTCCAGCACGTTCTTAGAATGCCGGTGCCGGTTCTCGTGATCGGAATTCCTCTGCTGATCAGTCTGATGTGGACGTTCGGCATAACCTACATGCATCTGGGAGTGTTGAATACCATGACCTCCGTGTTGTTCGTAATCCTGTTCGGCCTGGGGATTGACTACGGCATACACTACTATGCAAGATATATCGAGTACAGGGCATCGGGCGAGGATGTACACCACGCAGTGGTTCATGCCTACACAGGCACAGGTTCTGCCATCATCATCAGTGCAATAACCACAGCCTCCGCTCTTTTTGTATTGATATTCGCCGAATTCAGGGGATTCTCGGAGTTTGGATTCATTGCAGGGCTTGGTATTCTTTTTGCCCTTTCCTGCATGCTGTTTGTGCTGCCGGCAATTCTTGTGATTTTTGAAAAGTGGAACTGGATTCTGCTGAATCCCAAGTCTGAAACATACAGGAAAAGTTCACTGATTCGCCGCTATCCATATGCCAGATCTATTGTGTTCACCGGCATTTTCATAGCAGCCGTAGTTGTTATTTTCTCGGGCAATCTTCAGTTCGAGTATCAGTTCAACAAGCTGGAACCTGTTTTTCCGGAATATGAGCAGTTTAGGGATTTTACCCGCGGGGTAGATGAAAGCGGGCGACGCAATCCGGCCTACATTATTGCAGACAGTGACGACCATGTGTTTGAACTGCTCGATATTTTGCGAGACAGGCAGGAGAAAAACCCTGAAACGATTATCCTTGATGTGGAGGCGCTCCAGGAGCGATTTCCACCGACTGAGACGCATGCAGAGGAAAAACTCAGTTACATAGCCGAGGTGCGAAGTCTTCTCGATAATTCTTTCATCCGCGATCAGCAGGACGAAAATCTTGATATACTGCGGCGGGGATCGCAAACTACTCAGCCGCTCGATGATGATGAGATTCCCGATTTTCTCAAGAACCGGTTTATGACACGCGACGGTGAAATCGGACGGTTTGTAATCATTTATCCAAATCGAAGCCTTGCGGACGGACTGGTATCCATTGCGTTCAAGGAAGAGGTGGGCGAAGTGGTGCTGAGCGACGGTACGGTATATCATGCAGGCAGCACATCCATTGTGGCGGCATCCATGCTCGACCTGATGCAAACCGAGAGCCCCTATATGGTGATTGCCACTTTTATCATCGTATTTCTTTTTATTTGGTTTTCATTCAGGAACATTAAGTGGACGCTTATAGCACTGATTCCACTCGTAGTTGGCCTTCTCTGGCTTTTTGGAATTATGATGGTCTTCGGGCTCAAATTCAACTTCTACAACCTCGTGGTGCTTCCGGCCATATTGGGTATTGGTTGCGATAACGGTGTGCACCTTGCCCACCGCTATAGGGACGAGGGAAGGAAAAGTATGTGGGATGTACTCTCAAGCACAGGCCAGCATATTACCATTGGTACATTTACAACGATGCTTGGCTTTGCCGGGCTTCTCTTTACCAATCATCCCGGTCTGCAGTCGATAGGGATCATGGCCGTGATTGGAATCGGTATGACCCTGTTTTCGGCGCTCACGTTCCTGCCGGCAATGGTTCAGTTCCTTGAAGACCGCAACTGGCTGCACGAAGGGGAGTAAGGACACTGTATTTTTTAGTGTTTCTGGAAGTGTTAATTACCGATCAATTATTAAAGATCAACGATCAAGAATTGACAGAAGGCAACTTCTGATTTAGATTTTACCTTGTCGCTTGTCGCTTGTCGCTTGTCGCTTGTCGCTTGTCGCTTGTCGCTTGTCGCTTGCACCCTGTAGCCCATAACTATGATCACAAAAACCGAAGCCATAGTACTGCGAACGGTCGACTTCAGCGAGTCGAGCCTGATTGCTACTCTTTTCACATGGAGCCATGGAAAAGTTGCGGTTATAGCCAAAGGTGCAAAGAGGCCGAAAAGTAAACTGGCAGCCTTTTTGGTTCCCGGACAGATGGTGGAAGTGGTTTACCGCTACAAGACGACACGCGATGTACAAACGCTCAGTGATATTTCCTATACCCGTAAGCTCGACCTGCTCCGTACCGATGTGGAGAAAATGGCACTTACGGTTACCACACTTGAGTTGGTATCGCAGCTTATCCACTCAAGTGAAACGAACGAGCCTCTGTTTCACTTCTTATCCAAGTTATTGCCGTGGCTTAATGATCGCGATTATGTTTCCCGTATCATGTTCCCCTACATACAAATACGTCTTGCTCAGCTGCTTGGCGTTGGCCTTCAATATCAGAATCAGGGAACAGAAAATGTTCACGGCTATATCAATATTGAATCGGGTACGTTATCATCCGAGGCAGAAGGATCAAATTCTTTGAGGTTAACACCTTTGCAATTTGCGTTTGTCCGCGAATCACTGCATTCTATGAAATCTTCTATTTTTGAAATGAATCTGGATAAAAATGAACTAACTGGGCTTATTGAGAATTTAGACAGATACTTTCGATACCATATTGAGGGTATCGGTCCGAGAAAATCGGACGCTATTTTTGACCAGATTTTAAGAGACTGAATATGAAAGTTCGAGATAAAATTCTTTCAGGCATACTGATTCTACTCATCGGGGTGCTGCTTGGCATGATTCTTATGTTCTTCAGGCAGGGTTCATTTTCATTTGATACTGCCGAAGTTCAAATTACCGAAGTAAATCGCAGCGATACTCCATTTTGGACTGAAGAAGATCTTGAAAGAATTGACGACAGGTTTGTATTCAGAAGTGTTGCAAGAAGCGTAACGCCTACCGTGGTATACGTCGAAACAATGATTTCTACCCGCGGACGCGGACTTGAAGAAAATGGAGATGACGAAAATGAGCAGTTCTGGCGCCGGTTTATGCCGCCAAGAACACGTACGGTCGGTTCCGGAGTTGTATTGACCTCTGACGGATATATTCTTACCAACAACCACGTTATTGAAGGAGCCGTTCGGGATGGTATTACCATTACACTTGAAGATAAGCGAACGTTCGACGCACGAGTTGTAGGAAGAGACCCCAGCACTGATCTTGCCGTTCTGAAAGTGGATGCAAACGACCTGGTTTCCATTGTTGTAGGCAATTCTGATCAGGTAGAAGTTGGAGAATGGGTATTGGCGATTGGGAATCCGTTCAGGCTTAGGTCAACCGTAACCGCCGGTATAGTAAGTGCCCTTAGCCGCGACGTTCAAATTATCAACGACGCACTTCGTATCGAAAGTTTTATTCAGACAGATGCGGCTATTAATCGCGGGAATAGCGGCGGTGCGCTTGTTAACACTAGCGGAGAACTTGTTGGAATTAATACAGCTATAGCCACCCAAAGCGGTAATTATCAGGGATATGGTTTTGCAGTGCCAAGTAACCTTGCACTTAAAGTTGCACGAGATCTGATAGAGTTTGGTGAAGTTAAGCGCGGAATGCTTGGCGTAACCATACAATCGGTCGATGACAGAATTGCGCGAAGAGCCGGACTCAGCCTGATCTCAGGTGTTCTAATAACCGACGTGATTAGAGAGGGTGCCGCTGACCGTGGAGGCATTAAAGCTTCAGATATCGTGCTTAAAGTGAATGGCGACCGTGTGGGTGAGGCCAATCAGCTGCAAGAAAAAGTTGCGATGTTCCGCCCCGACGATGAGATTGAACTCACTTTATGGAGAGGCGGTGAAACTGTTGTAAGAAGTGTTCGTCTTGACAAACTTGAAAGGCCACAACCTGTGCAGGAACCCAACACCTTCGACGAGCTTGAGATTGAACCTGGTCCGGATGAATTTGATGAAATTCCTGAAAACGGACGTGAAAGAGGTATTGAACAGCAGCGCTTCGACGATATTGGCTTTACCATAAGGGCACTGGCTACACCCGAAGATCCGAACAAATTTAATTTATATCTGCACAGAGTTGAAAGATACTCTGAAGCATGGAATAGAGGATTACGGGAAGGGTATGAGATTATCGAGATTAATGGAATCAACGTTGCCGATTTGAGGGTTGCGAATAAAGAAATCTCTGAATCATTGAAAAACAACCGATCATTGACGCTTAAAATCATCACGGAAGACGGTGCCACCGGCTTCTATCAACTAAACTGAAATTCATGAGATTCACAGCTCCGCTATTTGTAACTGCCGCGCTGCTATTTTTTGTATCCTGTGCCGCTACCGAAAGCACAACCGACCCCGATGAAACAGAAACGGCTGAAACGGAGCACGTTGAACGGGTAGCCCCCGATTGGTTCGATTCCGGTGTGAACTCAGTGATGGATAATGCCGAATTCCATGGCTTTTCACACGCTATAGGCACCGACCGTGCAGAGGCATCCGGTCTCTCGAGGCAAATGGCTTTAACAAATCTCAGGTTCGAAATAGACCGTTATGCCGAGCGTGTACGCTCACACCTCGAAGGTGAGGCCGGTTCCGACCCTTACGCAACAAGCCGATTTATCATCAGTTTGAGGAACGCAATTCAGGATATGGATTTATCCGGCCTCGATGACCAAACTGAGTTCCATGACGATGGTGCCGTGGATAGTTTCACCCGGGTAATGATCTCCCTTGATGAAGCTGCCGATAAGCTGGCCGCCAAACTCGACGACAGGCGTTTTATCGATGCATTCAAAAATCTCGCTGTGGAATAATAAGCACATCCATTTTTTGGGTATCTTTGCGCATTGCGGGTTCGTGAGAACTCACAATATGATTGATGAAAGTGCCGGATCTGTATGCCTTCTTCACCCATTAACTGAACTTTTTATTAACATTTGAATCCTCACCATAACCATATTTTTTACAAATGAGCAAAGCTGTAATCAAAACAGAAAAAGGGGACATGAGCGTTGAGTTTTTCGATGACGACGCTCCGAAAACAGTTGATAATTTTATCAAGCTGTCGAAAGACGGTTTTTATAACGGGCTTACGTTTCACCGCGTAATTCCTGATTTTGTTATTCAGGGCGGCTGTCCGAAGGGTGATGGCACAGGAGGACCCGGCCACAAAATCGACTGCGAGCTTGATGGCGACAACCAGTACCACGATCGCGGCGTGCTCTCCATGGCTCATGCCGGAAGAAACACGGGCGGCTCACAGTTCTTCATTTGCCACAGCCGGCGCAATACATCTCACCTCGATCGCAATCACACCGTATTCGGAAAAGTAACCGACGGACTGGATGTAATCGACGACATCCGACAGGGTGATGTGATTACTGAAATTCAGATTATTGATGAGTAGTTCAGGCCGGGAGTTTAAAATCCCCTCGTGTTGAGCTTTAGCGTACCTCTTTTTACCAACGAAGTCCTCATTCTTTATACGCGAAAGCGAAATCCCGAGCGCATCGGGAAGAGGGGACAGACAACGAAGCGTTCAGCGTAGTTGTCAGGGGTGTGTTATTCAGGGCTCATATCCCGAACCATGAACACCCCCCTCGTTCATGCGAACAGGCTGCGCCTTTCACACTCACTTTTCCCCTCTCGAGAGGGGATTGTTTTACCCTAAAAACAGACTTGTAAAAAACTCAAGCTTCCACCATTGCTTCACGGATTTTCTCCATTCTCGAACTGATCAGCATAGGCGATGGGTTGGTCAGAAACACGGGATTTTTCCTGCCTGATATGATCAGTTCAATGATATTGGTCTCAAGGTCGGTGATGATATCCACGATCTGGTTCAACCGGTACTCTCTCGATCCGCGCCCGGTAATTACCATGCGACGATCGGTAAGCGTCAGCCGTCCTTCGATCTGTATCTCATAACCGAGTTTCCTGAATTGGACCCTGTTGCGCTGAAACCGGTCGAGCACTCTTTCTTCGAGCAGCCGCACCTCTTCAAATTCTCCGTAGCAAATTTCACCCCGCACCAGGGGCATCGATGCAGGCTCCTCCCTCAGTGTTGCCTCCATTTCTCTGCGAATTGACGAGGCCAGCTCAAGGTACTGCAGTTCCTCAAAGATAAACTGTTCATCAAGATAGAGTTTATCGATAAGTTCGCGGAGCTGCGCTTCATCATTTTCATTCAATAAACGGTCGGCAAGCACATGATCCATGCGGTGGGTCAAAATGGCCTTTTTGGTTTGCTCGATGAAATCCTCCGAAACCGGTATCTGTTTCTCAAACTTATTAAAAGCAAATATATGCGCATCATCTGGCATTTCGAGGGCAATCTGAATTATAACCATATAAAGGTCTGGTAGGAAGCGGTTTATATATCTATCGGGTGCCTTATCAATGAATTGACGTATACCTCTGAAATTAAACGAGCGCGGGTCTTTTTCGAATTCGGCAACCGCATCTTCAATCATCTTTATTCCCGCGTTTCTCCATTTTTTCTCGTGCAGATAGCCGTAAACGATGATTAATAAAAAAAGGGCGGGCAGAGCCCATAGCAGCGGTTCCTCAATAAACACGATCGGGATGGCAAAAGAAAGAAGTGTTGCGATGATCAGCAGAGGATGCTTATACCATCCGGATATTTCTTTCAGATCGGGATAAGGGTGGGGTTCAATCAGATCATAAACGGATGGGTAGGTCACGCCTGTATCGACAAAGATGTCGCTGCGTGCCGGTGAACCGTTTTGTGCCGCGTCTGCGCTTTTAATGGTGCCGGTTACCTGCTTTCCTTTTCCGGTTCGCGTGAGCTGTTCGCGGTAGTAGAGTCCGTGCCTGCCACCGTAAACGTACGTTCCGTGCCGGTTTAGACCAATCCGGGCACCGGTAACCCCGGCCGACACACCAATGCCGCCTTTTGACAGGTTAAACCTGAGGGGTCCCGCCTTGAATGCTTTTCTGATAAAAAATCCCATGACTGAAGCTCCGAAAGTTTTGCGCGAGGGGCAAACATTTTTAACCGGTTATGATTACAGGATTGATAGGGGGTTTATCGGCAGATGAACCGGGAGAATTGAGAGGTGACTCAGAATTCAGAGTTTGATTAGTCAATTTATGAATCGGGAAGGTAGTATTGTTTCCGATATCGCAAAAAGCTGAGTTCCATTTTCTTTTTGTTATGTTAGATATGGTAGTTAAAACTCAACAATATGAATGACCTTAAACACATAAAATCGCAGATCAAACCAATTTTGAAAAAATACGGTATCAAGAAAGCGGGTATTTTTGGATCGTCAGCGAGAGGTGAATCTGTGGTAAATGATCTTGACCTGCTTGTCAAAATCGACAAGAGAATAAGTTTGTTGGAGTTTATCGGTATTCAACAGGAGCTGGAAGACATATTAGGGATTAAGGTTGACCTTGTTGAGTATGATGCCATCAAGCCTGCTTTGAAGGATGAGATCCTGAGGGATGAACAACCGGTATTATGAGCAAGAGAAAACCCGATGTCTATCTTCAGGATATTTTGGAGATCATCGGCCATATAGAACGTTTTCTTGAGGGCATTTCAGAAGAGGAGTTTTATGAAAATGTAGAGAAACAGGATGCCGTTCTGCAAAATCTTCACGCCGTTATTCAGGAATTATCTTTTTTTGATATCTGAAAATTTGTACCACAATCCAATTTTGATCTGACCCAAAAAAAATCCACATTCACAGCATTAATCTTTTAAAAGAAATTAAATAGCTGCTAATGATGATGAATAGATCGGGCGACCGGTACGATGTGGCGATTGTAGGGTCGGGAGCCGGCGGCGGCATGGCTGCCAAAATACTTGCCGATGCCGGGCTTTCGGTGGCCATGCTGGAGGCGGGTGGGGATTATGATCCAGCCAAAGAAGAATACAGAACACAGCTCAGATGGCCCTGGGAATCGCCGCGAAGGGGCGCCAACACAGTGCGTCCGTTCGGAGATTACGACGCCGCCTGGGGCGGATGGGAAATTGAAGGCGAACCCTACACCCGTAAAGCGGGCACGGGTTTCGACTGGTTCCGCGCAAGGATGGTGGGAGGGCGAACCAACCATTGGGGACGCATCTCACTGCGGTTTGGTCCCAAGGATTTTAAACGAAAAGACATTGACGGGCTTGGTGAAAACTGGCCTATCAGCTACGCCGATATCAAACCATACTACGACAAGGTGGATAAACTGATCGGTGTGTTCGGCACAAACGAGGGATTGGAGGATGATCCCGACGGGTTTTTTCTGCCGCCGCCAAAACCGCGCCTTCACGAGATGTATGTGAAAAAAGGAGCAGAGAGGGCAGGTGTTCCTGTAATTCCGTCGCGGTTGTCGATACTGACAAGGCCGGTAAACGACACGCGAGGGGCGTGCTTTTTCTGCAACCAGTGCAACCGCGGCTGTACGGTGTACGGTGATTTTACATCGGGCACCTGCCTTCTGCAGCCGGCCATGCAGCGCGGCAAGGTAGACCTGTTCACCATGGCGATGGTGCGGGAGGTTACCACCAACGATGAAGGCTTGGCAACGGGGGTGGTTTATATCGACAAGCGCGATATGAAGGAGTACCGAATTAATGCCCGTACCGTGGCACTCGGGGCATCGGCCTGTGAGACGGCCCGTATCATGCTCAATTCCAGGTC
>PWWL01000081.1 GCA_003561515.1 Balneolaceae bacterium | reverse complement strand
TCTGCTTCACCCGGCACGAAAAGCCACCTGCTTTTCACCCGGCACCACCCTAACCCCTCTCATACACCACCACCTGCCAAAGCACCGTGGTCTGATAGCTTCTTTTCTGAAACCCGCTCTTTCGTATCAACCCATCCACCATAGCAGGCGAATGAAGATACGTCCTGAATTCACTTCGCCTTATTCGAAACCACAGATTTACAAGTTTGAATCCGATTTTGGTGTACCAGTTCACCCTGGGATATACGAGCCCGTAAAGCTGCCTGCTCTTTTGCAGGGAGAACTCAAGCAGTTTCCGGGCATCGGGATAGCAGCAGATCACTTTGTCGAGGGTGACGATTCCAGACTCGGGAAGGGAAGCGGCCAGGTCCGTAAAGTCGCCAAAGTGGTACTCCGTTTTCTCTCTCAGGTCGCGCTGTGCGGCTTCTTCTTTCGAAACAGACTGGTAAGCGGTTGAGGCGTCCACGTTCACCGATCTTGACAGGTCATCCTCAAAAAGTTCAAACTGAATGGCCCCGATGCCCCCGCCGATATCGAGAAGGGTTTTGCCTGCTGCACCCGGTTTGCGGATTTGCTCAATCAGCAGACGTGTCGGCTTGTCGGGCCCGCGGCGCAGGTACCGCTTCAGTTCGCGGCGGGCGGTACGTTCGTTAAAAAAGTCACCGGCATCCCGGCAGTGTCCGCAGCAGGTCATGGCTTTGATATGTTGTTTTCTATTTCCCACACCGTCAAAAAGCCGGTTTCTTCGGTCAAACCAACGAGGTACTTGTCATTTAGTGCAAAATCGGATACGGCTTCGGGTAACCTGTAACTGTAAATATAATCACCATTTTCAATCTGATAAACATCAACAGAATCCTGAATGCGGTAACCGTTCGGCAGGCGAGAGAGCAGCAAGTGTATCTGATTGCCGGCAATTCGAACAGCACTGGTATAGTTCTTGATTCTGAAAATCTCAGGCTTATCGCGTATATCGTTGGGATTGTCTTCGAGCCTGATTGATATCGCAGGCGGAGGTTCAATGGGCCGGCGAAAATATATGAGGTTTCCATCCGGAGAATATCGAATAAAATCGTTCGTGAAGTAGTGTGCCTTAATGAAGCTGTGGTCTTCGGCGACCGCAAATGAACCCTGCATCAAAATCTGCCAGTTTTCGGGTGAAATCAGATAGGGTTCAACATCTCTTATTTTTTGATGATCAGCATCATAAAGCGTTAACAAGCCTAGTAGCGGATGATCAAGGGCAGATTTCCCGTCATTCAGGGGAATCACATGACGAACGGGCCTTTCCGTATTAATTGTCTCCCACTCCCTTGTGTTGGTGTTGATGATCGTAATCCTACCGTTATCTTCATCGGCCACCCAGATATTCGAATCGGAATCCGGAATAACCGAGTTATAAAAACGCAGAAACTCACCGGGGCCGCTGCCTCTTCCATTCCCATACTGATCAACCTGGTTCAGCTCCAGGTCTAATTTGCGAATTACCTTCTCACCCCGGTCACCGAAATAGATTTTATGCTCCGGTGTAAGATGCAGCGATGTACTATTTCCGAAGAAGGACTCTGCTGTAGAAATTCTCTTGAAATGAACCTCTTTCCAGATCCGATCAGACCCTGATTGTTCAATTGGCTGCTGGATGTATGCTTTTTGAAGGTCTGTAAGATTTCGGTCTTTTGAACACGAGGTTGTGAAGGCTTGTAAGCTTACAATGAAAAGCCAAAAAAGTAAGGTCTGCCTCGCAATCATTTCCTGATCATTAGTGAAGGTTTTTGCCAGCTGAACACGATTTGCGGATTTGCTCAATCAGCAGACGTGTCGGCTTGTCGGGCCCGCGGCGCAGGTACCGCTTCAGGTCGCGGCGGGCGGTACGTTCGTTAAAAAAGTCGCCGGCATCCCGGCAGTGTCCGCAGCAGGTCATGGTGTGATTTCAGCTAAAATTGTTGTGTATAAAGTCTGTGCTGCGCAGTTTACATATGTTTTAGAGACCTTGCAATTTGTATGAAAAGAGCTGATTAAATAACCTGAGTTCGGCAAAAGAATTTATTGAAGAGTGTTCGCCTTTTCCCGAAAGAACCCCTAATGAGCGCAAGCGCGGAAGGTCACAGTCATGCCACAAGCCCTCTCAAATGTCTACATCGCAATCATAATTTCCTCAGAAACCTCCATCAAGCCCAGGTGCTGATGATGAGAGGTATGTGCGGGATTAGAAAAACATTCGGAGAAGGCTTTCGCCCGCTTCGGGGCTTTCTAAATGCACGACCAAGAATACATAGGACTGCGTCCCATACTATTGCTTTTGTCCCGTTGGGACTTATTTGTGGTCGAAAGATTATTGTGGCAAAGATCAAATTTTGATTTAATACATATTACAATCTTTCACCCACTCACCCTTATCACTTTCTAAACCAATCCCCCACTCCCCATCACCTGCCATGTCTCTCAAACCAGTCAAGAATCAGATTCAGTCGTTTCACAAGGTTCACGGGAGTTCCTGTTCTTGATAGCCCGTGGCCTTCTCCCTGGAATATGGCCATTTCAACCGGCACATCGTTGATCTTCAGGGCATAGTACCACTCCTCAGCCTGGCCTATGGGCGTGATGTGATCACGATCACTGTGAATAATCAGCGTCGGGGTTTTGACCCGGTCGGCATATTTCAGCGGAGACCGCCCCCAGTAGAGGTCAAAATTATCCCAAATGGTACCGCCAAACTCTTCACGCATTGCCTGCGGCACATAAGCCTGGGTGCCGGCTTCAGAAATCCAGTTGCTTACGCTTCGCTGTGTCACGGCTGCCCTGAACTTTTCAGGATGGTGTGCGGTAATCCAGTTGGTGAGAAATCCACCGTGACTGCCGCCCGTAATAAAAAACCGGTCCCGGTCAATCCACGGGTAGCGCTCCAGTGCTGCCTGCAGGCCGTCGATGTTATCGCGGTAATCGGCTCCTCCGTAATCTTGAAATACGGCACTTTGATGGTCAAACCCATAGCCGTGGCTGCCCCTGTAGTTAGTGAAAAACACGGCATATACGCGGGCCGCCATCATCTGAAACTCATGGAACCACTGATAACCCCACATGCCGCCGGGTCCGCCCTTGATGTTCAGCACCAGCGGATAGGATTTACCCTCCTCCCAATCAACCGGCTTCAACAGAAAACCCTGTGATCTGCCTCCCGATTCATTCTCAAACCAGAAGGACTCAAGATCATTCAGCCGCAGGGAATCAAGCAATTCACGATTCAGACTGGTAACCTGAACCGGTTCGAAACCGGGAGCCGAGACAGTCCATACTTCGGGAAGCATCGTTTCAGTGTGCCTGAGGAAAGCGATCTGTTCACGGTTATCGGAATAGGACACACTGCCCGCAGAAAACCGGCCCCGGATTACAGGCTCGATTTCTCCCGATTCAACGGACAGTCTGAACAAGCCCGATCCTCCCCGGTCATTTGCTTCAAAATAGAGATGACGGCTGTCGGCCGACCAATTGATGTTGCCGGGAATGAGATCCAGTTCATCTGATGCATTTGGCTTACCGGTGCCATCACTGTTAACCAGGTAGATGTAATTTTTTTCGTACCTCCCTTCCGAATGGCTGAATGCGACCGTATTACCGTCGGGCGACCATACCGGTGATGTGGATCTCGCCTCCGTATGTGTCAATTGATTCACGGTTCCGCTGTCGGCGGGGATCACAAAAAGATCGGAATTATACGAGCCTTCGTAATCGCCCTCCTCCGGGTTGGCGTGGTAGATCACTGATGCTCCGTCGGGAGAGAAAGAAGGAGAGCCGGCATTCCAGTCATCACCCCAGGTTAGCTGCTGCAGCGAATCCGGCTCAATGTGATAGACCCACAGGTGTGTTCTTCGGTCGGGTAAAATTCCGGTTCTGTCGCCTTTATAGAGAGACGTGGTTACAATTCTGACATCCGGTTTTGGCCCGTCACTGTTCTTTTCATCACCCCGATCCAGATCCTTACCGAGACTCAGAAGCAGTCTGTCGCCGCCGGGCGACCATTCGAAACCCGAGATGTTGTGTTCGGAGCTGAACAGCGGTCTGGCTTCACCACCATCGAAGGGTATTACCCATAATTTGGTTTCATCATCGCGGTTTGCGAGAAATGCGATCTGCCTTCCATCGGGCGCCCACCTCGGTGACCTGTCATTTTTGCCGGATGTAAATGCCCGTGGTTGAAAGTCTCCTGTGCTGCTCGCAATCCAGATGGATGATTCACGGGTTCGTTTGTCATCGGCAATGACGGTTCGCGTAAACAGGATATAACTGCCATCGGGTGATATTTGCGGATCAGAAACAAACTGAAAGTGATAATAGTCTTCCGGATGCATGCCGCGGTCTTGAGAGAATAAATTATCGAAGATTAACAGGAAGAGAAGCAGGGACAGTATGAACGTGATGTGGGTCAATTTCAGCATGTGAAGTCTGATTGGTGGCTTGTGAAATGAGACGGATAATATAGTGCAAAATATGCAGCCGGGAGAGTGAAAAAAGGCATACCGGCTGCAGGCAGGGTTGGCTTCAGGTGATTATGCAGCTATTTGGCAAAAGACCGATTGTGCAAAACCCGCTAAGGATTGGACACAGCAATGTATGCAATGCCGGAGCTGTAGCGTCTCAGGCTGGCTTGTGCGTCTTGCACCACAAGGAACGGGGCGTTCTGATGAACCCGAACTTCGCTGGTAAGTTCAAATTCCGAGGCCATATTCGAAATCTGGTTATCGAGAAAGGTGATATGTATTTCCTTGCTGTTCAGTTTAACCACTTCCGAATCAAAGATTTCAACCAGGACTTCCTTCTCCGGTTTATCGCCGAATTGAGACTCGTATGACGAGCAGGCTGCCGTAATGCTGAAAAGCAAAAGTATGAGTGTAGTGAAAAGCTTCATAATGAATGAATGTAATGAATAATATGCAATTCAGAGAGCTTTTGCGCAAGCGCGCTGCCTCGATCGTTTCAAGGAGGAACCCGATTACCCGATAAACCAACAGCTTGATGAGTCGATTTCGTGAGCGCAAATAATTAAACTGATTTGATGGAAATTTGAAGTCCTCAAAATTATAATTTGAATTTACGATTCAGTTGTTTATCTCCGTGAGAACACGTTATCGGTAATACGGTTAAGGGTACGAACCAATATTTAAATGTCATGTCTATCAAACAAACTCCATGGAGTTTTTATGCAGCGCTGAGTTTCATTATATCAATATCTGTCGCTGTTTTTCCTGCCAATGCCCAGGTTATAGAGACTGCAGATGAAGATGACCCGACGCAGGTTCAATACGGTCATGTAAAATTTTCTTCAGAAGTAGACTCCTTCTACGTGATTGTAAACCGCGATTTTACTGAACCCAGTTTTATTCAATATGCTGATATCGACAGCCTGAAATTGGAAGCAGGCGTTCAGCATCTTACCATTATTAAGCCGTATCATTTTGATGTCAGGTTCAGAACTGAAATTGTTGCGGACAGCACCCGAAGAATTGGATTGAATCTGCGGGAATTCAGAGACAACCAGAGAAATAAAGAACAGAGCAGCTATCCGCGCCTTGTTTGGGGCGGAGTTGCGATGATACTTAGTGACAGCGATACGGAGCTCATCATCAATGGTGAACCTGCCGGTATTGGAATGACGATCATTGAGGAACCCGGCACATATGAAATTTCCCGAAAGACATTTGATTCAAGGTTATCATCAACCAATATTACAATTTCGGATGATGCTCGTTTTGAAGTCATAGATTTTTATTACCGCCCAGACCAAAACAGGGCAAGGGTTTTATCGTTCATTCCCGGTGGCAGCCAGATATACAAGAGACAATTTTTAAAAGCCGGCGCATTTATCGGTTTGACAGCCGTAACCGGCGTTCTTGCACTGAATGAGAGAAGTAAATTTCAGGACGCCGACAGCAGGTATTATCAGGTAGGGATTGCTTATAACAGTGAAACTAATCCACAAAGAGCATTAGAGCTGGGTAACAGGTTTGAGGAATTAGACAGGGAAAGAAACAGGTATGCTCGAAATCGTAACCGCCTGCTTGGAGGGCTCGCGGCTGTATATACTGTGAATATTATTGATGGGTTCCTCAGGCCAAAAAGTGGTTATAGGGAGGGTATCTCATTTGATCCATACCTTGATTTTGAGCAAGGATCAGCGGCAGCAGGGATAAGTTTACGCGGTAACTTTTAAGGAAACTATTATGCAAAAGCTATTTCTATTTTTAGTAACTCTATTATTAACAATAATTTTACTACTATCGGGATGTGATAATCCAACGTCAGAATTTGTTAGAAATAATCCTAATGATCCGCGTTCAGAAAACTTCCAGCTGAGAAACGTACCGGGATTGAGTGCGGAAATAAAATCAAATGGATCAATAGAGATTAATTGGTGGGAGTTGACTGCTTATAGTGTTGACCAATTCATCATTGAAAAGTCACTCGGAGATTCAACCAGCTTTGAAGAAATAGGAAGGGTGGATACAGAGACGACTCAGTTTAATGATGAGTCTCAGGCAGTAAGGGGTGATACTTATTACCGGGTATCATCAGTTATAGAAAAAAACAACCGGGAGTATATCATCGGCACACAATCAACACAGCTTGAGTTCGGTGAACTAACTTTTTCTACAGACTATTTGGTTGATGAAAAAAGGCTGATAGTTAATATAGAAACGGAGCACCCTCTTTTTACTCATTTCAGAATACGTTCAGGCAAAAATATCTCAGGTGAGGAAGGAGAACCGATACTGTTTCAGTCCGGGCAAATCGAAAATCATTTTATTGATGAACTTACAGATATCACCTTTTCAAGTAGGCTTTATAGTGTTGAGGCGCTTATTATTGGCAATGGATTTGAAGATATAGCCCTTGAAACGGAATACTCGTTTAACCCCGGACAGTTATTTGTTTTGGAAGATTTACGCATATCAATCAGTAATGAAAGAGATTGGATACTTGAGTGGGATGACAATGTCTTTTTTGCGGACTCTTACAGGATTACGAAAACAGTTGGTGGAGATGTTGTAGAAATAATGGTGCCGGGAGATCTCAGCACGTACACAGATACCACGATTATTGTTACCGAACGTACAACACCCGTGAACAATCAGAGCAGGGAATACCGGATCGAAGTATTTGATGAAATGGGAGGTCAAAGTAATATGCTGTCTCGTAGTTTCGGGCATCAAATACAGGCTCCTATTATAGACACGGAAAGCGGAAATAACCTTGAAAATTCAGTCAGCTTCGAGCTGTATAATATCGACACAGATGCAGTACAATTGATCATAGAAAGGGCAGAGCAGGAAGATTTCAGTCCTTTGGATTTCGAAATTATTACAACCCTGGATCCAAGTCAGACCAGCTTTACGGATGATGATGTTGAAACAAATAAAACCTATCACTACCGGGCTCGAACGCTTACATCAAGTGTGTACAGCAACGTAGCCTTTGCTTACCAGGAAATCTATGATGTTACGGCATCATTTGGCTGGAACATCAGTTCTCCCGCAAGAATTGAGTCAACTTCAGATGGCAGGTTTATTGCATGGCTGGAACAGACGGGCCCGGGACATGTAATCCGGGTTTATGACCTGTTGAGCAATCAGTTTCACGGCGACATAAGTACCAATGTTTCAGTAAGAATGAATGATATCAAACTTACTCCCGATGAAGAGTTCATCTACTTTTCTGCACCGGATGAGAGAGCGATTTATCGGGCAGAGTTTCCATCAGGCGACAATATCGTCCGGGTAATTGAAAATACAGATGCATCGAATGATCAATTCGGATTTGGTATAGGCAATATCGCCATCTCTCCAGACGGTTCATTCATTGCCGGAACAGGCGGTATCGGGCACTTTGCCATATACGACAGGAATGATTACTCAAGGCTCTATACGTACTCAGAAACAGGCTTTCATAGTGCGGTCTTAAATATTAATCTTGCCTTTTCACCGGTTGATAACCTGATTGCAATTAACAGCAACAATCAGCTAACCCTTCACAACATTGCCGATGGGTCACTGGAGATGAGTTTTCCGGCTGAGGTGTCGTCAGATCAAATTGGTTTTTCCCATGACGGAACCTACGTGTACACGCGCGATTTTGGCTACGCGCAGTTATATAATGTAAATAATGGTTCCGATTTCCGAATATGGGGCGGTGATATAAACAGCAAGCCCGGGAATGATACGAAGCTGCTTTTGGGCAGACAGTTTGTTGATTTAGAGCAAGGCAGGTATACGGGCACATTTGGGGAATTAGGTGTGAATACACGGTTCCTGGGCCAAACGGAACTAATATTAAAGCATAACTACGGAAACGTAAATATTTGGTCTAAAACCGGTGAGGAGCGCTGGAACTTCCTGTATGATTATCTTTACAATTTTGGGGGTTTTGATGAACCCCACTCACGATGATCATTTTTTTGCGGCCGGTCTTTCTGATTCCTCTTCAGTATTACTCAATCTAATCTGAAAGGATGGCCACGCAAGCACGGAATTCACGGAGGTTTATGACGATTCCGGGTCTCCCTGCCAATTGATTATTAAACCATGGGGCAACGCTGTCAGAATCCCGGAAAGGCACCGGGAATGCTGACAGGTCGCGAAAATACAACTCCCGGTTACCTCCCGATTCTGTACCCCGAAGGCGGTTCGGCGCCCATCAGGTGACGCACAAAGAAGTCCCACGTTTTGCGCAGGTGGTACGGCTCGTTGGCATAGCCGTGTCCCCGATTGGGCATTACAATCAGCTCGAAATCCTTGTTGTGGCGGATCAGCTCATCCACCACCAGCAGCGTCATGGCCGGGTGCACATTGGTATCCATGGTGCCGTAGGAGATAAGCAGGTGCCCCTCCAGGTTCTCGGCCTGCAGGTGATTGGCCTGGTTTACGTAATTGTCGCCGTCGTCGGTCTCCTCGAGCAGCCCCTGGAACTTCTCGCCCCAGTAATAGGTGTAGCCGCGGTTGTCGTGGTTACCGGCGCTGGAAACACCCACTTTGAAAAATTCGGGATACTGGAACATGGCCGATGCCGTGGCAAATCCGCCGCCCGAGTGGCCGTACATGCCTGCACGGTCGATGTCGATAAAATCGTACCGTTCGGCAAGCTGCTGCATAGCGGTAATTTGATCGGGCAGGCCGTTGTCGCTCATATCCCCGTAGTAATAGGTGTGCAGTTCACGCGAGCGCATCGGCGTGCCGAACCCGTCGATCTGCACCACCACAAAACCCAGCTCGGCAAGGGCCTGTGCCTGTCCGCGGCGTATGTGTGAAAAGCTGCGGGAACCCACGCTTCCCACCTGTGGACCGGGGTAGATGTTGTTTACAATCGGGTACTTTTTGTTCTCATCGAAGTTTGACGGCAGCAGCATCACGCCGTAGATATCTGTCTCGCCGTCGCGTGCCTTGGTTGAGAACGGAATCGGCTTTTGCCAGCCAGTATCGAGCAGCCGGGAGATATCGGCCTGTTCCAGCTCCATCAGGATATCGCCGTCTGCCGATCGCAGAACCGAGAGCTGCGGAGTGGTGAAGTCGGAATGGGTGCTCACGATGTAATCAAAGTCCGGGCTGAGCGAAACGGAATGATCGAGCGGTTCTGGCGTGAGCAGGGTCATACCGCTGCCATCGAAGTTCACCCTGTAGAGATGCTCGTAATAGGGATCCACTCCATCGAGCGTGCCGACTGCCGTAAACCAGATTTCGCGGGCATCTTCATCGATGCGATAGATATCCACCACATTCCAGTTTCCTTCCGTGATTTGATTCTTCAGCTCTCCGGATTCCAGGTCGTACAGGTAAAGGTGGCCCCAGTTGTCGCGGCGGCTGAACCAGATAAACTCACCGCTGTTGTGCAGCACACGCCAGTTGGGCACACCGCGCGAGGTGAGGTTCGACTCAAAGAAGATATCATCCCGCTCGTGAAATATCTTGCGCACGCTGCCGGTTTCTGTATCGGCGATGTAGAGCGTAACGTCCTTGTAATCACGGGAGGTGTTCACGAATGCGAGCTTGCCGGTGTCGGCGCTCCATTCATTGTCGGCCCACTCCTGACCACGCGTAAGGCCGCAACAGTTGGACGTGCGCTGGTGGGCGGGCTCAATATCGAGCCAGGTTTTGGATGGATTTTCCACGTCGATGATGACGCGCTCCATCATCGGCACGATGGAGTCGCCCGGCAGGGCATAGGGCCAGATATCGGCAATCGGGCGGCCCTCAACAGTTCGCCAGAGGGTCATCTTCTCTACGCCGCGCTCATCGAGCCGGAAGGTAGAGACTTTCCTGGAATCGGGCGACCACTTTACGATCGGCGTATCCGAACGGTTCCACCCCTGGTTGTTGATGGCAAACCCGTAATGTTCCTTACCTTCGGTGGTAAGTTGGGTTTCATCGCCGGTTTCGAGGTCGGCCACCCATAGATTATAATCGCGGATAAACACCGCCCGGCTTCCATCGGGCGATCTCACGGAATTTCTTACACTCATTGGCTCGGTTCCCGACTCCCAACACTCGTAGGTAGCCAGCGAGCACTCGACGATACTGCCACGCATGGTAAAGCTGATGGTTTCAAGGTCGTCGGAGAAAGAGAGATTCTGGAGCGGCAGATTCCAGGGATTCTGGTCATTGCCTGAGTAGGCTTCAATGGCGGTTGCAAGCCGTGCATGATCGAAGGCGAGATCACGTTCGCGCTGGGCCGCATCTACCATCATATATTCATTGCCGTTTTCGGTGTTCACTCGGTACCAGAACCGGTGTCCGTCGATCCACTGCGGCGATACATTTTGCCGTAGCACGGTTCCAGCAAGATTCCAGCTCAGCATCTTTTCGGCACGCTCGTAGTCGGCATCCGTGTGCTGGGCGGGCCTGTCAGCACTGCGCTGTTGAACGGTTTCAGTTTGAGCACACCCTGCGGCAAGCAGCAATGCGATTGTAAGAGCAGAAAGAATTCCCTTCTTCATCATAAACATGGAAATATGGTTTTGGTTATACGGGCAGGAAATTGAGGGTTTTCGGTGTGCGGGGCAAGTGGAATTTTATTGGGAAAAATTGTGGGAGTCTGCAAAACGAAATGCTCCGGCGTGCTTCATGGGCACTTCTGCATTGTGGTCTGGTTTCGTCAGCTTTTACCCGGGTGAAGCAGAGCTTCACGGGGGGCGTCTGACAGCGGAGCTGTCGACGAGCTACGTACTGTCGACGGGCTACGTACTGTCGACGAGCTTTGCTTGGTAATGCCGGCGATATGAGGAATGCATCGACGAATGGAGTCGAGACATCCCTCAGTTTCGCTAGACTACGCCGGCTTATATCAATCCGGCAGGTTCATATCAATTTCTGTTTGATAGTGGCCCAGCAAGTGTTCAGCGAAGTAATCCCAGAGCATGCGTTCGAAGTAAGCGTTGTATCGGCCAAAACCATGTCGCATTCCGGGGAATATCATCATATCGAACCGTTTGCCTTCCCGAATCAGCGCATCGGCAACCCTGTAAGTGTGTGCAGGGTGTACATTGTTGTCCATCTCACCATGAATCAACAGCAGACGACCGCGCAGGTTACCTGCCAGTTCGGTATTCGATGGGATGCGGGAAGAAAAGGTTGTACGCTCTTCTTTTACTTCCTCACCGTCATCGTTCTTCACCGTAACCGAATCGGTTCTGGCCTGTACACCATGATGGACTTCACTCCACCATATGTTGTAAATATTATTGTCGTGGTTACCGGCCGAGGATACGGCCACTTTGTAAAAATCGGGGTAGGTAAGAATTGCTGCAGTACTCATGAAGCCTCCTCCCGAATGCCCGTAAATTCCTACTCTGTCGAGGTCGATGTATGAGCGGGTAGCACCGAGCTGTTCAATGCCATACCGGTTATCGGCAAGTGCGTAGTCGCGCAGGTTGCCATACCCAAAGTTATGATACCACTTCTCGCGCAGCGGGCTTCCTCCGCGGTTACCTGGAGCCACAACTACAAATCCAATCTGTGCCAGCGCATGCGCGCGGGCAGCCGTTCCGCCGATTGAAAATCCGCGGGGATATGGCTCAACCTGTGGCCCGGGATAGACATAGGAGATGATCGGGTACTTTTTGTCCGGGTCGAAATCAGCCGGTTTCCACATCACGCCATAGATGTCTGTAACCCCATCGGCAGCTTTCACGGTATACTCTTCCGGCAGGTTGTATCCTGCTTCTTTCAATCTTGTAAGATCAACTTCTTCCAATCTCATGATTTCACGGCCGCGGTTGTCGCGAAGTACCGATTTTGTGGGATAATCGGGACGTGAATAGTTATGTACATAGTAGCTGCGCGAGTCGCTTATCGAAAAGGAGTGGTTTCCATTTTCGGGAGTGAGCAGCTCCTGCCCCGATCCATTAAAGTTCACCTTATAGTAGTGCGCGTGGAATGGGTTACGCCCTTCCTCTTTTCCGAAACCTTCAAAAAATATCGTCTGTCGGGTGGTATCGATAGCCGCAACGTCGCCAACCATGAAATGGCCGCTGGTGATGCGGTTGCGGAGATTGCCCTCACTGTCATATCGGTAGAGCTGCCCCCAACCGGTACGCTCACTCCACCAGATGTACTCCTGCCCCTCGTTGATGATACCGAGCTGTGCATACCGGGTATTGAAATAGGGCTCGCTTTTCTCTGACCATAGGACTTCCGCTTCGCCTGTAGTGGTGTTGGCCTTTACCACATCTACTTCGTCCCAGGTGCGGGTACGGCGAAGCACCCACAGATAGTCCGACTTGTCGGACGTAAAAATGCCCCCGCCTCTGAAATAGACTCCACCCAGCGACTGATCGGGCCATTTGTCGAGATCTAGGCGAACGTGTTCTTTGGTCTCCATGTCGAAGACAAGAATTTCGTCCTGGTAGTGATTGTCTTCTCCGGGCAGGTTGTATTTATATGTTTCTAGTTCGGGCCGTGCGTTACTCAGCGTATTGATAACCCATAGTTCATCGACGTCGCGCCAGTCCTGTCTTTTTACGTAAAGCTTTTTGGAATCCTCGAACCAGGTGGCTCTCGAGCGCAATCTTTCACCCGAAGTGGTATCACCATGACTTGCCTGAAAACTGTACCACCTTTCTCCATCATCAGTAAGGCGGATTTCGGTACTGTCGGGATCGTCGGTTCGCATCACGAAGAGATCATGCTCTCGTGCAAAGGCGATCCATGTGCTGTCGGGCGAATAGGTTGCCCACGGTTCGCGCTCCTCCGCTTTAAGGGAGTCGCCTTTAACGAGTTCATCGCGATCAATATGGTACTTGAACTCAATGCTATCGACATGGAAAGTGAAGAGTTGCCGGTCTGTATCAAAGTTGAACTCTTTCAGATCAAGGTTTTTTGCATCAAAACCACGACT
This sequence comes from Balneolaceae bacterium, assembly GCA_003561515.1. Classification (GTDB taxonomy): domain Bacteria; phylum Bacteroidota; class Rhodothermia; order Balneolales; family Balneolaceae; genus Rhodohalobacter. The sequence continues at coordinate 1,535 of PWWL01000081.1, read as the reverse complement.
AAACGTTTCGGATAGCTGGGCGGCCATATCTTCACGGTCGAACAATGGCCTCATCTGGCGACGGTTGGCGTCAACAAACACCCACCGTTTTCCTTCGCCGTCGTTCCACTCGTACCAAAAGCGGTCCTGATCTTCAATCCACCGGGCGTTCAAAAACGTGCTGCCGGTCATTTTTTGCATGTTGCTTGAAGTAAAGCGTTCTGCCAGCTCGAAGTTGGCTGTATTCTGTGCAGAAGTGAAGGGAGCAGTTCCAAATGCAAGGAACAGAACAGACATCACCAAAGTGAAAGGGTATCGGTTTTTCATAGAATAGGAGATTGTTAAAGTTAAGGCAGTCGAATAATATCAGGAATGAGAAAGAGGAATGCACTTACTGTTTACAATCTTTACCAAAGGAGGGATTATTTCCCATCCGGAATCATATCCCTTATCTTTCTTGTTATTCCAGCAGAAGAAGTAATTGAAATACAAAACCAATTAGACGAATGAAATTAGTTGATCCGTCAGGAAAGGAAGTAACCAGCAAGGAAAACAAAAACGCCAAAGAGCTTGAACAGCAGTTAAACAAACAGATTGAAAAACTGCTTGAGCCGATCTTCAACAAGATTAAACTGAGCGGAGCCAGAGTTCCGCAGGAACAGCTGATGCAGCTTTCATCGGCTGCTCACCAGATGCTCTTTAACCGAATGATGTACAATCTGCTTCTGAAAGTAGGCGTGAAAGAGATCTCTGAAGTGCTGAGCGATGACGACGTGGAAGAACTCCAGACATCCCTGAGCAACCAGCTGCAAATTGTGGATCAATCCCAGATGCAGGAGATGATGAACAACCGCGGAAGTCAGGAATAATTAGTGACTATTTTATTTCGAGCTGCAACCCATAAGGTTGTGGCTTTTTTTTTGCCCACAGATCAATGCATGCTTAATGTTGCTTAACTGCCACTCATTTGCTAAAATGTTGGAAGCGCTTTTGTGTATTAAATAAATGGAGTCATCAAATGATCAAACAAATCTCTGCAGCACTATGCTCTCTTGTGCTGATACTTTCATTAACAGATACAACTACTGCTCAAGACAGCGACTTTCGCATGTATGTAACCACCAGCGGAACACTGGAGCTTGACCAGGGCTGGCTTACCGCAATGACCAATGTCGGAACCCGTATCGACATCCCCGTACCGATGTATATTATTGACCATCCGCGCGGGCTTATCGTATTTGATACGGGAATGAGTGTGGATGTTGTACCCGATAACGGTGCAGAATACTGGGGTCCGGTTTCACAGGCCTTTACCCCGACAATGACCCGCGACCAGGGAATTGACGAGCAGCTTCAGCGAATTGGTAAATCTGTGTCGGATGTGCAATTCGTTATTCACTCGCATTTTCATCTCGATCATGCCGGCAACATCAGTATGTTCCCGAATGCAACACATGTTGTTCAAAAAGCGGAATTGAAAAATGCATGGTGGCCCGAGCAGTTCCAGCGGGCAGCGTATGTACTGGATGACTACAAAAACACCCGGAATTTCAATT
>PWWL01000082.1 GCA_003561515.1 Balneolaceae bacterium | reverse complement strand
CGCTGTTTATGCTCTACTTTTTCGGGCAGATTTTTGGCGGGGTGGTGGCGGTCTTGGCGGGGATTCGGGTGGCGGGTTATGAAAAGTGATATTGCACTTTATTCAGCTAGTAGTCAATACTTTCACTTTAAATGAACCTAAGTTAGTAACGGTTAACAAATTTATTCGATAAACAAACTTCCCTGTTCTGGGATATCCGGCGGGATTGGCCGTACATCGATATGCCCGTCACAAAATGTTTTCAGCCCCTCATCTTCACTATAGATGCACTCCGCTTCATTTACGATGGCAATTGCTGCGATCATATAGTCAAACTTCATTTGTGCTTTTGTAATCCCCTTCTTTTCTTTGAACTCTTTTTCGGCATGTGTAATGGCATGCATCATTTCAGCACACTTTACAGATGCTGACAGATCAAATGCACCAATCATAAATTGGTTGATTACGTTTAGTACGGGCTCTCTTGCATGAACCTCAACAGGCCAGAGGCATTCGGTAATCACCGGGGTTGGAAGCAAAATGATTTTTTCCTGCTCATCAAGATAACGGAGAAGTGCCCTTGCGCTTTTAACCTTGTCCACATCATCAGGATGTGCATCGTCTCTTAATGCAAAGGCTGTTATGTTATTGTCAAGACAGACAATTTTTGATTTTGCCAAAACAGTTAGTCATTGATTAACCCTTCCAGGTCCGAACCATACTTATCAGAGTAGCTCCCCAACGTCTCTCTCAACTCATCAAAAAGCCCGGCATTTGATTTCACTTCATAATCTTCAACATCCGTTATTTTTATATCTACAATCTCGCCTGATGAAGCTATCCACCTTACTTCAGCTTTCATCTTCACCGTTTGATACAATTTATTCGCGATTCTTTGGGCAAGGTCTCTCGAAACATCTGCATGGTGGGTTGTACCCGAAAATGTTTTAAACTGTACTCTTGGCTCAACTCCGCCAACCCGTGTTATTTCTCCGTAAAAGTCTTTGATATCTTTCAAAAGTACATCCTCAGGAAAGATGAGATTGTCACTTTCTTTAAGTATTGCTGTAGCAGATGTCTCTGTAGTCCTGTTTTTCAACTCTGCATCGCATTTCTTCTCTTTGGCAAGTTTTGAAATATGCTTTATTCCTTCAAACGAGTTTCGCGGTAACCCTGTAAAATCTCTTTTATCAACGGCCTTAATCAACCGGACACAGGCATCATTTGCAGACGGTTTGTCGGAATAAAAATAAAGGCCCGCTGATTCATTTTTAATCTCTCTCAAACTGATCAGGCCTGTTTCATTAGCATCTTCTGCAATCCCGGCAATGGCAGATACAGATTTTTGTATCTCTATCAATAAATTTCCCAACTCTTTAGCAGAGAAACTCCCCGGTGAAATATGATCACCTTTAAACCGAAGTTCTAATATGAGTGCCGGGTTGCTCAAGAAATTATAATCGCTAATGATTAATAATACATGAATATAGTTTCTGCCTGTTACTAACGCAATTACTGGGGGGATTGTTGAGCCTTTACTAAATGAACAAGAATGACCCCTTTACCGGCTCTTGTGAGCTCAGTTCCGAGATTTTCTATTTAAACTCTTTTGTTATGTGTTCTGTCGTATGCAAATACTTTAATTGCTCAAGGCTTGAGTTAAACGTCAACAATATTCAAATCGCCAAAAATTTTTCTACATTCTATGCTGTATCAAAAAACCAATCCTTCAACATGAGACCTATGCAGCCAGTACGATTTTTCCTCTCGTTTTTATTCTATTTGTAACTTATTGGCTCCTTCCCTTCAGGTTCTTTTAATATAGCTATCTGCAAAATCGGATTACTATTTTCTGATAAATTGTGTGAAAGACGTCTCAAGTCCCTCATTTCTGCCCCATAGTATTTAGACGGATTTTGTTCATAAATTTCATTCATTCTCGTAAGGAAATCGTGAGTTTCAATTACAGTTATGAGAGCCTCTCCATTACTTTCAAAGAAAAATGGAACAAAGTTATAATCTATGTCATTCACCATTCTTGAGGGACCTGTCATAATCTCACCGGTTACTTTATTGTAAATCGAATTATATTGATCTGACATACTTCCATACCGAAGGTGAACAAAATTGTGTGAAATATTCACCGAGCTCAAAAATGAAATGTAATTATTAGCAATTATTTCTTCTTCCATAAAATCCCGCCACTCAAATGGAATTTTACTGTAAGTCCTTCTTCTTTCAAAAACGGCTTCTGGGATAGTATATTCTCCAAAATTCAGTTCCATTACTGGCTTTACTCCTGTGCTTGAAACACTGTAAATCACATTTTCAAGATGGGCGAAAAAAAAGGTTTGCCCGTCATGTACTGGAAATTTGTTAGGCACTCCATATCCAATTTGCTCACGGCCTGTACCGATAGGAAGAAAACTCCTTGTAATTTTTCCCTCATCATCGAAGAAAATCAAGTTGTGTCCTGAGTGTCCGTCTCTCAGGTTCGGATTCATAGAATTACTGGCATAACCGATATATTCTTTCGTGTCGGGAAGATATGTAAAACGATAGATTCTGAACTGATAATCGACCTGATTTCGGAAATTTCCTTCAAGGTCGTAAACCACAATTTTAAATGTTCCTAAAGCATGAATCAGGCCGTCCTCAGAAACAATTATATCTACAACTTGTTCCAATTCTCCAGGCCCCCTGCCTTGTGGAATTTCAACTTCATTTACGTACTCTCCTTTTGTTGTATATATCCAAATACTGGTTCTGCCTGCATCATATAATCCAATATGATCTCGAAATGGTATTATTTTTCTGACTCTTCCAATTGGTCGATTCTCGGGAGTTTCGAGATAGTGATATTCAAGCCGATCAACAAATGATGAATATTTAATTGGCTGAACCTCATCCAGAGTTACCTGAATCACTTTTTCTATCAAATCAGAACTATCTTCTCCATCACCAAGAGAGCAACCGTATATAATCAGAACCAGAAGAAATGGATAATATCTCATCATTTTAAAAATAAATCCCCTCCCTTTAACAAGAGGGGGTTTCTAGTTTTAACTTGTACCTGGATCCGGATCAGGAGTACATGTATCCTGCGCACCAACATCACAATACCAATCTGCAGACCTGCAAATCCACATTGGTACGCCAGTTTCCCAGCAAATATCCGCTGTTAATTCAAAATCACCTACTGTTTGTGCCTGGGCTTCAGATAGTGTTATTGTAAAAGGAAGATTTTCTGAGTTTAAAACATCTGATTCAAGCAGATTAAACTCGATGGTAATAACCAGCAATATTGACGTCGCAAATGCTGCCGTGATACATTTTAATAGTTTTTCGGAAGTGATCATAATAATTTGATTAGGTTAAAATTAGAACAATAAACAATTGAATCATTGATTATGCATATAGCACGAAATATCAATTGCATGAAATCAATATATATATATAATAATGTCAAGTTAAATTATTGTTTTGGTCTGATTTCATTTCAACCCGTTATGATGTTACTTCAAAATTTGCCTTAAACTTGATGACTAAATTCAGTATAACAAATACACAATTTTGTAAAATTAAACCGATAGTGGCATTGTACTTCTATTTTCTTTGAGCTTCGTATTTGGATTCACTTGATATAAAAATCCAGACCTTTGGGTTCAAGAAAGGCATTTTATTCAGGATTTCGTTTATATTAAGAACGACCTTCAATTAACATTTCACAGTTTTTTATGACGTTCATCAGGTTTATTTATCCATTTCTGCTTTCAATTATCTTAATATCGGTATCCACTCTTGATACTGCAGCCCAAGGCCTTACCACCGAAGATGTGGCCTCCATCAAAACGGTTGGCGCCGTGGTGATGAGCCCCGATGGAAACCACATCGCCTACACGCTCAGCGTGCCCAGAACGGCAGATGAGGACGTGGGAACAAACTATTCCGAGATTTACATCATCCCGTCGACCCGCGGAGAGGCGGTTCCGGTAGTTGAAAAACCGAAAAGCGCCGGCAACCCGCAGTGGAGGCCTGACGGCAGGCTCTATTTCACATCCCGAATCACCGATCACCACAGCCAGGTGCAGGTTTATTCGGTG
>PWWL01000227.1 GCA_003561515.1 Balneolaceae bacterium | reverse complement strand
TGAAGGCCCATCCGTGGGGCGTGTACACGACGGGTGCCGCGAGACCGCGCGCCGCCAACCGACCGACGAAGCCCGCCTTGGCCGTGTGGAGCGACACGAGTTCGGGCTCGAAGGCGCGCAGTGCGGCGCGCAACTCGAGCAGCGCTGCGGCGTCGCGATGGGGCCGAACCGCGCGCTGCATGTGGTGCAAGGGTCGGTACGCGAGACCGCGTCGTCGGACGTCCTCCGCCCAGACGCCCTCGCCGCCGCCCAGAACGAGCACATCGTGCCCACGTTCAGCCATCGCCAGAGCCACGTCGCGGATGTGCACGTTGCTCCCGCCGATCGCGTCAGACCGGGTCGAGACGTAGGTAATCCTCACGCGCGCCTCCTCGCGCCGCGTGGCGCCAGGGCCTCCTCGATGACCGACGTCCAGCCGTCGACGATCGCCTCGAGCCCGTACCGTTCGACCACCCGCGCGCGGCCACGTGCCGCGACGATGCTACGCTCGCGGGCCGAGCACGCCGTCACGCGGTCCATGGCCGACGCGATGTCGTCGGCGTCGGCCGAGGCCGCCACCCAGCCGCTCACGCCATCCTCGATCAGCTCGTCGATGCCCCCGACCGGTGTCGCCAGCGTCGGCACCCCCGCCGCGAGCGCCTCCATCACCACGTTGGGGAGCCCCTCCCAGCGTGAGGCCAAGACGAAGGCGTCGGCAAGGTGCAGCACCTGCGGCAGGTCGCGTCGAAGGCCCAGCAGGCGCGCGGTCCTCGCGAGCCCGAGCCCTTCGATGCGAGCACGCAGACTCGCTTCCAGCGGCCCCTCGCCCGCCAGCAACAGGTGCGCTTCGGGGGTCCGCTGGCGGTGTCGAGCGAAGGCCTCGAGCAGGTCGAGGTGGTTCTTCTGCGGTTGCAGGCGGCCGGCCGTGAGCCACACGAAGGCCCCTTCGGGGAGGCCGAACTCACTGCGCAGCCGCGCGCGTTCCGGTGCCGCGAGCGCTGCAGCGGGTGGCGCGAGCGCGTTCCCAACCACACGGACCTGGCGCTGGGCCACGACACGGCGAGCCACCACGCGCGCGGCCGTGGACTGGGCGTTGATCACGACGGCATGCGACAACGGGGCCGTGATGCGCTCGAGGAGATCACCGATGCGTGCGCCGTAACGCCCGTCACCGCCGAAGCGCGAGTTGCGGATCGATGAGACCACGGGCACCCCGCACCACGCACCGGCGAGGCGACCGATCACGTTCGCCTGGAGCAGGAACGTCACCAGGCAATCTGGCCGCTGTGCGCGTAGGGCACGCACGAGCGCCACCAGCGTCCTCGGTCCCAGGCGCACGCCTGCCGGTGTCAAGGTCTGCACCGGTAGGTTGGCCTGGCGCAGGTCCTCGCCCACGCCGGACAACTCGCGCAGAGCCAGCACGTGCACGGACCAGCCGCGCGCATGCAGAGCCGTGGCAAGGCGCGCGAGCTGCATCTCCGCGCCGCCGATGCCGAGACCGGTGATCAGGAAGCTGACGCGACGAGGCGTGGCGTCAGCCATTCTGGTCTCCTCGGCCCGACGCGATCACGCAGCTGGGTACCCAGGCGGGCAGCGCCACAGCCGCGTGGAAGAGGGTCGCGTCGACCAGGTTGAGCATGAGCGCCGTACCGATCACGAGCAGCGCGATCCAGGCACGGCGTCGGATGGCTCGCACCACGACGGCGATGACCGCGGCGGCGAACGCGGTCGCCACCAGAAAGCCCGAGCCGGCGGCAAGGTGCAGCGCGGCGTTGTGCGGATGGGTGTTGCGGTAGCGCGGGCCGGGCTCGTGCGGCTGCGCGAACTCGTACGCAAGCCCGAAACGCTCGTGACCCAGCCCGAGGAGTGGGCGCGTTGAAGCGGCGGTCCAGGCGACCGACCACGCCTGCAAGCGTGCCTGCAGGTTGACGTCGCCCGCGAGCGGTTGCACGAGGCGATGGACGGGTGCGCCGGCGACGAACAGGACGACCATGACGCCGGCCACGGCCAGCAACGCCGGCCACTTGCGTGGCCAGGACCGGAGGCCAGGTACCAGGATCGGGAGCACCACGAGTGCGGCGAGCAGCAACCCCACGACGCCGGCACGGCTTCCGCTCGCAAGCACGCAGGCGAGGGCAAGCGCCAGGGCCACCGCGCCGAGTCGCGGCGCTTGGGGTGCCAGTGCCACCACCGCCAGCGCGGTGATCACGGCGACGTGCGCGAGCAGGTTCGGGTCGCCCAGGGTACCGCTGGCACGTGACGCGTTCGATCCGAGGCGCACGAGGCCCTGCAGCGCAAGCGTCGCCTGTGCGCCCAGACCCACCGTCAACCCGATCGCGATGGGCGTCGTGCCGATGCGGGTCGCTACCGCCCTACCTGCCGTGCCTGCGGCAAGGAGCGTCGCCGCGAGACCCAACCACCAGCCGAGGCCCGCGTACCACACGGGATCGTTGGCGTACGGTGCGTACCCCTGAAGCGTCTCGCCGGCGCTGAGCGTGGGCCAGCCGACCTCGACGTACGTCCAGTCGCCGCCAAGGTCCACCAGGTGCAGCGAGCGCAGCCGCACCTGCCCGTCCTTTGCGGCGAGCGTTGCGTCGAGCCGCAGCATCCCCTCGCTCAGGGGCATCGAGTTCGTCTCGACGCGAGCCCGTTCGGTTCGCGTCCGTTCCATGAAGGTCGCCGTGAACTCGTCACCGTCGTGCCGAACAACCGCTGACACCGTGTACGGCGTCTCCGCAGCCAAGGGCACTTCGAAGGCGCTCACCAGCTCGCTGATGCTGGCGCCATCGTCTCCGGCGCTTCGCTCGAGCCGCCAGAAGGCATCCTCGCGTGGTGAAGCGTACGGCCCGAGGCCGTGCGCGCGGCTCCAGCCGCGCAGCCATGAGGCGTCGTGGGCGGCAAGGAGATTCGGTCGAGCAGAGGCATCGAGGGGGAGCGGTGCGGCTGCCAGGGGCGAGGGCACGGGCCACACGAGGGAGCTGGCAAGTTGCGTCAGGATGCCGACGCCGGCAAGCGCGAGGATGACCCAGCGCTCGCGTCGTGCCGATGCCGAGGCGTCGAGCCCATTGCGCAGGAGCGTCACGCTGAGGACCAGTGCGGCGGCGCCGGCCCCCGCCGGGTAGATGGGCACGAGCGCGGCTGTGCCGACGGCGCCCAAGCGCCAGCGACGCCGTGGCGCGCCCTGACAGGGCGGGCGTCTCATGGTTGGCTCGCCCGAGCAGCGGGGATGGTCTCGGCCAGAGATCGCACTGGGGCTGCCGTTGCGGTGTCGTCGGCCGGGAGGCGCTCCCTCAACACCACGTCGAGATGACCGAGGGCCATCGCCGTCGCGATCCAGGCGATCGGCAGGGTGGTGCCGCCGAACGAGTCGCTCGACTGGTTGCTCGCGACGTACAGCAGCAGCGAGGCCGGGTATGCGAGCAGCCCGAGGCGGTCGGCGAAGGGCCTCCGGGTTCGGGTGTAGGCGATCCACAGCGAGAAGACAGCCACCGTCAGCCAGGCTGAGACGAGTGCGATCAGTGCGACGAGTCCGACGGCGCCCATCGTCAGGAAGAACTCGAGCACGACGTTGTGGGCATGCGAATGCGGCAAATGGAAGCGGGCCTGGTCGGCCCCGACACCGAACCAGGGGTGGTCGAGTCCGACGCGCAGAGCAGTGCCCCACATCTCGCTGCGGCTGACCACGGTGGAGGTGCTCCAAGGGTCGTCCAGGAGCCGTTCCAGTGTCGCCAGCGTGCGCGGGTTGAAGCGCAGCACGATCCAATAGGCGCCGGCAGCGGCTGCGGCGGCTGCAACCATCAGCCTGAGCGCTGTGCGAACCTGCACGAGTGGATCGGGACGGAGGTAGGCAGTCAATAGCGCGAGCGCTGGCAGGCTGACCGCCAGGAGCAGGAGGTTCGCCTTCGAGCCGGCGAACGCGATGCCCCCTGCCACCAGCAGGAGTGCCGCCCAGCCACCTATGCGGCGGGGGGAGCGCAGGGCCACAGCGAGTGCGATCGGCGCGACGGCGAGGAGGACGATGGCGAGCTGGTTCGGATGGTTGAGAAGGCCTTGGGCGCGATCCCCGTATCGGATCGTGAGCATGCCGAGGGACGGGATCGCGAACCCGAGAGC
>PWWL01000153.1 GCA_003561515.1 Balneolaceae bacterium | reverse complement strand
TACTGAGCTGAGGATGTTTTTCCTTTTCCCGCTTTTTGTAACATGAACAATCTCACCATGCCAAGAGCCACTTTCCAACAATTTATTCTCTGCCGATTGCTTGTCTTCGCCAGGTTCAAATTCAGTTCTTAAAAGAGATCCTAAATTTTTCCCTACTACTTCTTCGCTCTTCCAACCATAAACGTTTTCAGCGGCTTTATTCCAGGTCAGAATAATAAATTCCGGATTTGTCGATATTACAGCATCCGATACATTGGAGAGCAGCGATGCCTGATATGCGAGACTTTCTTCATATTTTTTCTTATCAGAGATATCGATATGCGTACCCACAAGCCGCAGCAGGCGCCCTTCATCGTCCCTCTCGATTGCCCGTCCGCGGTCCAGAATCCATATCCATTCGCCGTCTTTATGCTTCATGCGTACTTCGCACTCATACATTTCCTTCTTCCCGGCTGCGTATTCTCCGTATGCCTTTTCGAACCGCTCATAATCATCGGGATGCACAAGTTCATTCCAGGTGTCTATATTTACTGGCTCCAACTCATCCACTGTGTAGCCAATCAGCCCTGCCCATACCTGGTCTATGATGATCTCACCGGTTTGTGGATTCCATTCCCATTTACCAATGGAAGCACTGCCTGTGGTTAAAGAGAGCCACTCTTCACTTTCACGCAGCTTCTCTTCCATCTCTTTTCGTTCGGTAATATCAACACCGATACCAAGCGATCTTGATTCACTGATTTGTATATTCGTCCAGATGGTTTTAAGTATCTTACCTTCTTTGCTCAGCAAGTCGAAATCGTACCACTTCCCATCAGATTCAGATATTACTTTTCTAACCAGATCCCGGTCTTTCTCCTCGATAATCAGATCAACAAACTCTTCCTGAGTAATCTCTTCATTCTTATACCCAATAACCGATTCAAAGTATTTGTTCATGTTTACTTTGGATGGATCCTGTTCATGCATATTGATCATCACAGGCATGCTGTCTATGATCTTTTGCAGCTCTTCCCTTTCTGCCGCAATCTTATCTTCCAGAAGTTTCCTCTCTGTGATATCATAACCGATAGCAACATTGGTCTCATCACTCAAAGAGAGGTTGGTCCAAAGCTGCTTTCTGATTTCGCCCGACTTTGACAGAACATCAAATTCTTTCCATTCCTCTTTTAAATCATAAATCTCCTGCATTACTTTTTCCCGGTATTCAGGATCGGGATAACACAACTCCAAAATTGAATGATGCTCAAGATCTTCTTTTGTCCAGCCCAGAACTTCATATACGTGCTGATTCATCGAAATCATATTCTGGTTTTTGTCAAAAAGAACGATTAAAACCGGAATACGATCGAAAAGCTTTTCAAGGCGCTCTTTCTCAATTTCGAGATCTTCTTCAAGGCGCTTGCGTTCCGTAATATCGATACCAATCCCGATCTGCGTATCGTCTGACAGCCGCACGTTGGTCCAGCTCGTCTCTATAACGCTGCCATTGCGTATCCTCATTTTAAAATCCTTCCATCCGGTGCCCGGTTTCATCATAAACTCTGCAACCTCAAGGCGATAATTCGGATCGGGGTAAACCTCCAGCATCAGGTCAACATCCTTTATGGATTCATTGTCCCATCCGGTAATCCTCTCAAACTCTTCATTAACCCGAAATTCAGAAATATCGGGGCGGTAAACCGTAATCATTACTGGAATGGCACCAATAATTTTATTCTGCAGTTCTTGTTCCCTCTCCAGTTGCAACTGCAGCCGCTTATCCTCATCAATATCAGCGGTGATACCGCTTAAACTTACCACCTTTCCATCTTTAATTGTCGGCTCAGCCCTGGTCCAAAGCCATTTTACGCCTTGTGGCAGTACAACCCTGTACTGAACGTCTAAATTTGAGCCATTGTAAAGCGTGTCATATTCTTTCTTTTTAAAGTTGTCGTAGTCGTCTGGATGAATACGCTTGTAGAAATCTTCTATCTGAAAGTTATCGTTACCTTCAAGGCCAAACATCTCGTATTGGCTCTCGAAAATCATATAGTCATTTTTTACTACATCATATTCCCAAACGGCCATTTTTGCAGAATCCAAAGCAATACGTAGCCTTTTATCCTGCGAAGAGATTTTGCCCCTGCTTTTTGACAGATTCTTTTCGTAGCTCCTCATCATCAGGTAGAGGCCTGCTGCTGTGAGCGAAATATAGAAAAGCCCCTTGGCTGTCTGCATTTGAGATAGATGCGCCAGATCCCCGGCCATCCACTCAAGTATCTGGTCTGTGGTTGTAATCCAGATTACTGCAAATACGAAATAGATGAGTGTGGTACGAAAAGGCGTAAACTTCATGCGTATCAGATTTGGAATGAAACGAATTCTACCACTTACCCTCTTTCTCCGGGTAACTGCCCAAAACTTTAAAATACTGTGCTTTTCTCGACAGTTTATCAAGGGCATCTGCAAGTCTGGGCTGATTCATGGTTCCCTCTACATCGAGATAGAAAAGAGATTGCCATGGATGTCCCATGCGAGGCCTTGACTCCAGTTTGGTCATATTCACACCGTTTTCGCCCAGGATATTCAGGCATTTTAACAGGGCACCTTTTTCATCGATGGTGGCAAAAATGACCGATGTTTTGCATTTCAGCTGAGGGTCACAGATAACCGGGTCTTTGCTCACCACCACAAAACGGGTGTAATTTTTCGGTTGGTTTGCGAGATCACGCTCAAGGATTTCGAGACCATAAATTTCGGCGGCGTACGAGCTGCCAATTGCGGCCTGAGAAAGGTCTCCATCGTCGCGTACTTTTCGCGCAGCCATGGCCGTATCGAAGTACGACTCTACATGGCAGCGATTAAGTGAAGCCAGGAAGCGGCTGCACTGAGCAATGGCCTGAGGATGAGAAAGAATCCGGCGTATATTCGAAAGCGACACTTTTTCCGGTGCCATCAGGCAGTGAACGACTTTTAAAATTTCTTCACCGATAATGAACAACTCTTTTTCATTGAGCAGGTCGTATGTGTCATTAATTGACCCGGCAGTGGTATTTTCAATCGGCAGTATGGCCACGTCTACATCGCCATTTTCAACAGCAGCGGCGGCCTGCTCGAACCGGGTGTAGCCAATACATTCTACCATGGAGTATCGCTGTTTAAAATGACGCATGGCGGCCTGGTGGCTGAAAGCACCATCGGTACCCTGGTAGGCCACGCGGATCTGCTGTTCTTCTGCCTTATCGTTTTGATGATCGATCAGTGCATGGGTTTGATAGCGCACCGAATGCTGGATAATTTCCCTGAATAACTGCTCGAGAAAAAAGGGATCAACGCCTTCCTCAGCTCCAATTTTCCGAATTTTTTCGAGCAAAACTTCTTCTCTTTCATTATCGCGAATGTGCACATCGCGCTGGAGTTTGTCGGACAAAACCTGCCTTACAATTCGCTGGCGCTCTCCTAATGCTTTAACGATGGTTTCATCAAGCTGATCAATCGCTTTACGAATATGTTCAATTCCTTTTTTATCCATGAAACGGTTTACCTGACAGATGTTTTGAGCTCATCGATTCGTTTGAGTAGTTTTTCACGGTTTAATGTACGAAAACGATCTGGCAATAGGGATTTAGAAGTACACTCGATTACAGCCACGAGTGTTTGGAGTTCAACTTCCTCCGGATACGTGGGAGGCAAAAAATCATCAAAAACCTCATCGAGTATTTGGGGAGTCACCTCTTTCAGGCCCTGAGAAGCGGCCCTGAATTTCGCGCGCGTGAGGGCTGCTTCCATATCGGCTCCGGAATAAGAAATGCTTCCTTTTTTCACAGTTTTTGGGATGTACTCTTCGGTAAGCTTTAAGCCCGTTTTCTTTTTCATCACTTCAAACAGCTCTACGCGTTCATTCTCATTTTCTGGAGGGAATAAGGCAATATGCTCTTCAGCCCTGCCCTGTCGCTTAAGATCGATCGGCATGAGGTCTGGTCGGGCAGTCATCAAAAACCAGATGATGCGTCCGCGGTTGGCGGTATCACTCATTGCTGTTGCAATTTGCGAAAACACCCTGCTCGACACACCGCTGTCGCCCGAAGCGGAGCGGTTGCCCAAATAAGCATCGGC
>PWWL01000112.1 GCA_003561515.1 Balneolaceae bacterium | reverse complement strand
CGGGTAGGACGGCCACAAAGAGAGGGGGACAGGGGGTGAGTCCGCCTTGAGGAACATTTCCCCTTCCCTTCCGTTTCATTGTAACTGTAAATCAAACTCTCACATCTCTCCACCCATTGAACAGGAAAAAACGTTCCGGTAAAACCAAAGCCCGGCTTCAGGCTTTTTTGATTAAGATTTTCGGTTATCTGTTTCTTCTCGGAGCAGGTACTTTCGCCCTGATTATCCTGCTGGTACTGACTGGAGTATTCGGGCCTGTACCCGGCCGAGGGGAACTTGAAAATATTCACAGGATGCAGGCATCCCGCGTGATTTCGGTCGACGGCATCCGGATGGGCACATTTCACCTGCAAAATCGTACTACGGCCGGGTTGCACGAAATTGCCCCGGAAATGATCGACGCGCTGATTGCCATTGAAGATATCCGGTTTTACGAACACAATGGCATTGACAATCGCGCACTTTTAAGGGTGCTTGTACGAACCATTCTGCTGCGTCAGAATGCCGGGGGCGGCAGCACCATCACCCAGCAGTTGGCGAAAAATCTCTATCCACGGGAAAACAGCCGCGGGTTGTTCATCATCACCGACAAGCTCAGGGAGATGATCATTGCCCGCAGAGTCGAAAGGCTCTACAGCAAAGACGAAATCCTCGAACTCTACTTTAATACCGTATCCTTCGGCGAAGACACTTTTGGCATCGATATGGCATCGCGGCGGTTTTTTAACAAGGCCCCATCTGAACTGACCCTGAACGAATCGGCCACTCTTGCCGGCTTGCTTCAGGCCACAACCCTCTTTAATCCGCACCGAAACCCTGAAAGATCGCAGGCTCGCCGGAATGTAGTTCTCCACCAGATGCAGAGATACGGAATGATATCGGAAGAACTGACCGAAAACGCCTTGGCTGAACCTCTTCTCACAGACTATAGCCGGACAGCTCAAAGTGAAGGGCTTGCCCCTTATTTCCGTGAACACCTTCGCGGTGAACTGCAGCGCATCCTCGAAACCAAGCAGGCTCTGGATGGGAATAGTTATAATTTGACTACGGACGGCTTAATCATTCACACAACCATTGATTCGAAAATACAGCGGGCTGCAGAGCGTTCGGTTTCCGCCAGAATGAAACAGCTGCAGGAAATATTTGACCGGGAACAGCGGGCTCGGCCGATTTTCGGTGAAGAAGATCCCGACGTTCTTCAAGCATGGCGCCAAAGCTGGCACTACCGTCAGTTGAAAATTCAGGGGTACACCGAGGAAGAAATCGAGGAGATACTTCATACGCCTGTGCCCACTCAGCTTTTCACCTGGGACGGATACACCGTAAAAAAACTTTCACCCTACGAAGAGCTGCGTTATTACATCACGTTTCTCAATGCCGGGTTTCTGGCGATGCACCCCAAAACCGGACATGTGTTCGCATGGGTGGGCGGAATCGATCACCGCCATTTTCATTTCGACCAGGTAAAGGCAAACCGTCAGCCGGGATCTGCTTTCAAGCCGGTACTGTATGCCGCGGCGCTGGAGGCGGGCCGTGAGCCGTGCGATTATCAGCGAAACATCCTCGCAAGTTTTACGGATTATGATGGCTGGACCCCCAGGAACCACCGGGAAGAGTATGGCGGGCGATATTCTCTTCAGGCGGCACTGGCTCAGTCGGTCAACACCGTTGCAGTACACCTTGCCATGGATACCGGACTGCCTGCTATCAGGCAAACAGCTTCAGCCATGGGTATCAGCTCACGTATTCCGGAAGCCCCGTCAGTAGCATTGGGTACGGCTGAGGTATCGCTTCTCGAACTGACTTCTGCATACACATCGTTTCTCAATGAAGGAAAACCTGCTGAACCGCAATTCATTACCCGAATCTACAATGCTGCGGGCGAACTCATTTATGATTTTTCTGAAGAATTCGCTTCTGAGGATGGATTTAGTCTTAGCCGGTTTTCACTTGAGAACCTTCAGACGGCAGCTTTTACTCCCGGCGCCGATGAGTCCAAAATTGGCATCTCACCTGAAACCGCAGCTGCAATGGTTAGCATGCTCGAAAAAGCCGTATTGGAAGGAACCGGAACACCAATCCGTTCTCAATACGGAATCCATTCCGCTGTAGCCGGAAAAACAGGGACAACGCAAAACTTCACCGATGGCTGGTTTATAGGATTTACACCGGAACTGGTATTTGGAACCCGGGTTGGAGGCTGGAATAGCAGGGTGAGATTTCGGGAATTTCCCGCATACGCCTCACAAACGGCCTTGCCCATTGCGGGGCTCTTTCTGCGGGAACTTGCCTCCGATACCGAATTGAAGAACCCCTACATGCCTGAAGCATTTTCACCGGAGCAGGTACATACTCCATTCAATCTTGAGTGTGCCGACCATCGTGATGATCGTTTCAGAGACCGTTTCCGGGACTTTGTTACAGGCCAAAGCAGTGATGAACCCAGGGAAATTGGCACAGAAAAAGAAGAAGAAAGCAGAAATATTTTCAGGAGGCTGGGACGAAGGCTAGGGTTGTAGATTGGTAAACGGATGAATCCGGGTATGATATAGCCGTTTAGTCGTTCAGCGTGTAATTGTTAATGGGTGATGTATATGAAGTTTGGGAGATATGATCACTAAGATGCCAGTTGAGACCTGCTCCAGGCAGAACGACCTGCGAATCGACCCGTTTCTCCGAAGTACCCATACCGGTGATCGCGGACAAACCTCCGGATTATGATTCCGTGGTTTTTCATAGATCCAGGCCGGAGGTTAGGGGGGATCGTGCACCATCGGTGCTACCTACCAGACGTTCATGGCGGAACCTAACCAATGGCAATGGCTGCAGATAAGGCATGCTCTCCAAATGGGCTCTGGCAGCTGACTTACCCGGATTTCGCACAGCTCCGGAGGAGCTTCCGGTTTGTAGATATTGGCGAGATCCAAAGTCCCAAACCCCGAGGCAGGATTCATATCAACGCCGTGATTCGCATCGAGGGGTTAACGGGAAAACCCGGCAACGGATTCGTCATTCATGGTTCCCCATTCCGGGGATTGTATTAACCGGTTTATGCCCTTCTGATTTCTCTGATTATCAAACAAACAAAGTTTCTTAGAATTTCACTGTCGAACGAACCGTTATACCGGTGACAGATTTTGGGAAATGTGTGGTTTTTTGGCCTGAGTCGGCGTTTTTGGTCTTTTCGAACACACCACTGCCTGCGCCGAGGATTCGGCAGGCAGGCCTAAATCCCCTCTCAAGTTGAGTGCTTTTCGAAATCCCGACACTTCGGGGAGGGGACTTGATATGTCACCTCCTCAATAGTGTTGCCCGTTTTTTGGGCAAAATTATTGGCTCAAGATGAATTGAAACAGGTACAGAATTAAATCAAAACAAACTACCCATGAGTACCACCGGACTTGTCACAGACTTTTCTAACCTCGCATCCCAAAAATGGCAGATCACCAACGACGGTGTTATGGGTGGCCTGTCGGAGAGTCATTTCCAGATTAATGCCGACGGCAATGCGGTGTTTCTCGGGGAAGTATCGCTAAAAAATAACGGTGGTTTTGCATCGGTAAAGAATCATGAATCCCTGAACCTT
Organism: Balneolaceae bacterium; assembly: GCA_003561515.1. GTDB lineage: Bacteria > Bacteroidota > Rhodothermia > Balneolales > Balneolaceae > Rhodohalobacter. The sequence continues at coordinate 521 of PWWL01000112.1, read as the reverse complement.
GAAGGCTTTAAGTCGGTTCGGCTGCATGTGAAGGGAGATGGGAAACGTTACAGCTTCAGACTGCAAACGGGTGAGAATGGCCGTGTTCATCCATGGAGCTATGAGCACCGTTTCAATACGGAATCCGGACTCTGGATGGAAGCTGAACTCCCTTTAATAAATTTCACGGCCACATATCGCGGATCCGTCCCGAGCAACGTTCCCAAACTTGATCCATCCGAAATAGTACGCTACGGTTTTTTGATCAGCGATAAGCAGGAAGGCCCGTTCAGGCTTGAGATCTCGAAGATTGAAGCAGTATGATCAGGCTTCTCCCCTGTCCAGCAAATTCCCGCTTTCGTCCCATCTGGCAATCTTTTGCCACTCTTCAACCCTGACACACTCATCCAGGGTTTTCTGATCATACTCCATTCCGTGCTTTCGGAGCACTTCATCCGGAACACCGTCCCAGAAATTGGTGCGATTGCCCATGTAGCCGATATCACGCACACCCATTTCGGAAGTGAAGAAACCCGTGGCGG
>PWWL01000187.1 GCA_003561515.1 Balneolaceae bacterium | reverse complement strand
TTTCAAAAATTTACCTGGGTGATGATGCTGCTGAGTCAGAACGTGAAGAACCGGAGGGCGTGACATTGAGCAGCGAACAGCTCATTGCAAGAATGGGAATCTGGAAAGATCCTCGAAACTTCCGGCCGCTCGAGATTAAACTGGATAACGGAGTGCTAAAAGTTAATGATGGGCCCGAACTGATACCCTTATCGCCCGACAGGTTTAAGGTGACAGGGTCTGATATTGAATATACGTTTATGACACCCAACGACGTGCATAGGCCATTCATCCGGGTGAACCGTGAAGGGTATGTGGAGGAACTACTGAGGCCTGCGAGAGCTGCGGATTACGAGGCGCTGAACCTTGAACTCTACACCGGACGGTTCGAAAGCCGGGATGCCGAAACCGTGATCACCATCAGGGAGGAAGAGGGCAAACTGGTGGCGCACCGAAGCCCTTCGGATACCTTTGAACTGGTGCCGGTTTACGAAGATACCTTCCTGGCCCGCGGATTTGGCCTGATCCGTTTTAACCGGACCAGTGACGGCCGGCCGGCATCGTTCACGTACAGCAGCGGAAGGGTTTATGATTTGAGGTTTAACAGGGTTGCTGGTAGGTAAAGCATTGGTCCCGGATCATCCATATGGAGGCACTGATGTTTAGAGTGACTTGCCGAAATCAAATTCATTGCTCAAGTAAAATTATCCATTTTGCTTCCCTGCATACATCCTGTCTACAATAAACATGTGGGGAAGCGTCAGCACGCTGATCAGGATAAACATGAGCGAGAGAAACTGCTCCTGAAGTCCGAAGGCCTGATTTATGCCGATCAGAAAGGCGAGGCCGAACAGAGATACCAGGGTAAAGGGGAGTGCCTTCACGTAAAACCCTGTGAAAGTGAGGTTTTTGCCTTTTTCCGAGAAAAATTCACGCATTTCGTTGATATGCCCGGCCGAGTGCCAGAGCGCGAAATAAACCGCAAATCCGATAAGGGGTCCGGTTATAATTAAAAGCCCGGCAAGGATGAGGCTATCGAAAGCGAAACGCACGGGATCTTTGAGACGGTTTTGCATCCATGCTGCCAGACCCAAAATCAGGTACCCCAGCAGTATTGCACCCGCTGCGATTTCAGCGTCCGGCATCCAGGCCGCAAAGGAGGCTTCAGAAATCTGCATCGCCTCTGCCATGATTGGGTAGGTGACGGATGGATCCGAAAACACGATAAGCCCGATGATGAGCAGTCCGCGCGCGTTGTGCCAGATCCAGGCCAGTGATCCCGTTTTCATAAAATCTTCCATATCGGCTTGGCCAAAATGATACACCGAGATAACCAGGAACAGCACCATTCCGGCAATTGGCACAAAATACCAGAGAGCACCTACCAGCAGCATGATAAGCAGATATCCGGAGTAGAAGAGCAGGTGGTCTTTCAGGGTTTTATTCAACCCGAATAACTCCGCCGCCATAATGTGATCGATGGCGCCATGTGGAATCCCGATCAGGAAAACGGAGACCAGCACCACCCATAACGCAATAGAGTCTGCAACACCCGGTACGAATAGTGCTGTCAGTACAAATATCAGCGTGGTAAGTATTGTGGTGCGATTCAGTAATTCACTTTTGTGGCGCATGGCAGAGTTCTAAGCTCCGGTCAAAATACGGTGTTTCATATGCCATATGGAGCGGAAAAACGGGACGTATGGCAGGGAGGAGAAGATCCCAAGCTCCTGTGGAATACTGGTATTTTCTTCCAGAAAAGTTAGGATGCGATCGAATCGGTTACGACTGAATAGCTCTCTGAAAATAATAATACTGGTTTCGGGATGTTCACGCAGCAGCCAAAGAAGCATCATGTCGTAAACACGAAAGCGGTACTCCGATTCGCCGCTGTGAACGGGATCTCTTCCTTCTTCCAGGTCTTTCACAATCCGGCGTACCTGCTTCTGAATACGGGTGAACGTATAGCCTGTAGAGGGCTTGGTGAGGCCTCCCATGGTTCCGGTATTTACCACCCTGCCGCAATAGAGTGCGGGATAGCGCTGGTCTTCCATCGGAATAACGCCTTTTTCGATACGCGTAATAGAATAATCTTCTGGATTCAGCTTCATTTTATGATCTAAATAGTAACGCAGTCCTGCCTCATAATCCTCATCGCTGATCACCGCCGAAGAAAAGAGCGTATACTCAATCAATGCAGATGTCTCGGAATAGGGTAGCAGGTAGATGAAAGAAACTCCGTTTCCTTGAGGAACGTCAAAATCCATTAGTACAGCCTTTCCGGGATCAAGAACCGGATTCTTCAATTCGATCTCCCATCCGAGAAAATGTTGAAGCAGCGAGATGTCAGATTTACTGCGAAAATAGCCCGGCGGTTTGAGTGCACTCTGGAAAATCCACCCGGCTCGATAGTCTCCATTTCCTGTCTCTAGTATTGCGGAGCCGTCGGCTGTTTTGTATCCATGGATATCCGTTTCAAGAAGTGTTACGTTCGGGCAGTTTCGGGCAAGATTAATCAGCTTTTCAGAAAAATCGATGCTGCGAATACAGTGGTAACGATATTTATCGAGCTGTTCGGTAAACGTACTCTCATTTGCTGAAATCTCGAGCGTGTGCCAGGTATGATGAATCAAATCAGGAAATGGAATACGGCTGTCGTCCCAAAAACACCAGGTTTTATCCGATGTGGGTTTGAGCGTACGGTCGACAAGCAGAATGGAACTGTTGCGGATGGACTCATCTTCCGAATGTAGAAGCTGCCAGAGCAAGCTCATACCGGATGCCCCTGCACCTGCGATAATGTAATCGAAACTCTGTTGATTATCCATCTATGGTAGATACGTTAATTTTTGCCAAGCCTGAGTTGTGTAGCACTCTGGCAGGGGAGTGGTACCACTGCAGTCAGGGATTTAAGGTAAAAGCCCTTGACTGTATTTGTTACTATTCTTATCCAGTTTACTGAATCAGTAAGAAGCCGTTAGAGCGATGTACGATGCAAAGTGTAACCGGCATAGATAGAAAATTATCTGAGACATCAAAAAAGCGACGGCTTCTGTTGCGATTAAAGTATGGCCGGGTTGAATCACGTAAAAATTGAAAAAAAGCTCCATCACAGTTCATGAGAGTATGTGATGGAGCTTACCCTAAAGAACAGCCTCAAACTGCAGAAGCGTTCTGAAACCTGCGTTTTCAAACCAACTTATATGCGGGTTACATGAGCATTAACCACACGAATTTTGGTTCCGTTCATTTACCTGATGGCAGGAAATAAGGTCAGAGCTTCAGGTTGAGCCCTGCGTCTTCATACTTTTTTAGCCAGAGCGGTACGCAGATAGCGGCCATGTAGCAGAGAAATCCTATTACCGCAAATGTAATTCCGATTTGCGAAGCCTGGTCCACCATGTTCCATTGTCTGAGCAGGTTGCCCCAATCATGCGCTTCGCGACCGAGATTGGCAATGAGCGGAAGCTGACGATGCGCACCGTCGGCAGCATAAAACGCCACGCTAATCCAGGCCGAACCTAGAAGATAAAGAGCCAGCTGTGTTCCTTTAATGTATTTGTTGAAAATGCAGAAACCGGCTATGATAGCTGGAAGGAGTATTTCATTCAGCGAGCCGCCGAGAATGGTGATTGTGCGATTACCCAGCAGGCCGAAAAAGGTGTGGCCTGCCTCGTGCACTATGAGCAGAAAATTTCGAACAAGGAAGTTTTCGAGGTTTATCGGAAACGGGAATGAGTAGCTGATACTGAAGAAGATATTGAATCGGAGGGTCCAGTACGCCTGATGGGTGTGGTAAATGATGAACGGGATAAGAAGGAGAGAGACCCACCATTTTTTCAGAAGTCCGAACCAGTCGATATTGTTGAGATACTCTTTCAAGAGTGTTGGTTAGTTGATTTTAGATCGATAAAAAAATTCATTTTTCCTTCTTGAGCCACTAAAACACGAAAACACAAACATATACAGGCCAAATTGTTTTCAAAAACCTTGGTGTCGTCGTGTCATTCCCCTGGATCCCTTACGGATCGTGTCAAAACGTTAAGAAAAAACTCTTATTCCGAACTGTCATGATTTACCAGCTCCTTCCATGTTTTTTTCCCAGAAAGAAAGTACTGAAATATGATCAGTTTGCCGTATATCAAATGA
>PWWL01000193.1 GCA_003561515.1 Balneolaceae bacterium | reverse complement strand
GCGCGGTTAAGAAAGGCGGCAAGAAAAAGAAGGCTAAGCGCGCCCCCGCCGCCGAAAAAAAGGAAGCCGATAGTGGTGGTAGGGCGGTGGTAAGCCTGCCTGGCGCCAAATTCAACTAACCGGAAGTTGCCCATGAACGAGGTTTACAGCCTTTGTCGGGACGAGGCGGAGATAGACGACGTGCTGGAGGCCGCGGATTCCGCGGCTGAGCTCAAGACCACCCAGTGGGAGGGCAAGTCGTATGAAGAGGGCGTTCGCGATACGCTTTGCTGGTTATTTGGCCAGTCTGAAGATAACCCCTTGGATGTCTGATGCCGCGTAGGCAGCAACGCCCTCCGCCGGATTTGGCGGATTATAGCGCAGCGTGCCCGGATGATTTGGCGGCCGGCAGGGCGGCCAGGTACGCGTACGCGACGGATGAGGACCCGGTCGGGTTTGTTTTTTATCTCCCCGGGTCGGGTGAGTATATGATTGTAACGGCCAAAGGAAGAGCGTACGTTCATAAGGATACGCTTACCTTTAAGAAACGCGGCTAAATTAGGAAGCAGTATTATGGATGTTTACCAGAACGTACAATCAGATGGCGGGTTCAGCGACGGGAGCCTGAGCGGCATAACCAGGTCGGGGGGCGGCAAATTCCCCAACCCGTTTTTCGACATTGCTTCGGAGTACATACCCCGGGACCTGAACCAGATTTTCGAGTGGGCGGAGTATCTGTATCTCAGTAACGGGACGTTTAAGGAAGTGTCACGGCGGGTGGTTCGATATTTCCTCACCGAGCTCGTGTTGGATGGGATAGGCGATAAGGAGGAGCAATCATACAAGGATTTTCTTAACGACGACCTGCACATCATGCAGAAGTTGGCTACGGTGGGGGACAACTACATGGTGTACGGCAATGTGTTCCTGACCGTTTACTTCCCCTTTGACCGGTATCTGGTCTGTCCGGAGTGTCATACGCGTTATTTGTCCAAGAAGGTCCCCTACGATTTTACCGTGAAGTCGCTTACCTTCACCCTGCACTGCCCCAAGTGCGATAAGTTGGTCCGGGCTCGCCGTGAGGACCTTAGGAGCGACGATACGACCAGGACCCGGGCCATTTGTTGGAACCCCAAGAATATTCTTATGCGGCCCCACCCTATAAGCGGTAACATAGAGTATTACATCAAGCTGGAGGCCGATTTTGTAAAGAAGATACGTGAGGGCAACAAGTTTTATTTGGAGGACACAAACTGGCCCATAATAGAGGCGTGTGCGACGTCGGAGGACAATGTGGTGTTGAAACTGTCCAAGAACGATGTCTACCACTTGGCCGAGCAGCCGCTGGCGGGTCTTCCTGTTAAAGGGTGGGGTATTCCGCCCATACTGGCCAATTTCAAGCTCGCCTACTACATCCAGCTTATGCGGCGCTACGACGAGGCGTTTGCGTTGGACTACATCGTCCCTTACCGGATCATGTACCCTGCGGTGAATATGGGCAGTGCGGGTGACGACCTGCTTAACACAACGGCCATGAACAACTTTACCCGGCACTTGTCGCGTCTGGTTCACAATAAGCGGATGAACCCCACGGATATGAATTTCGCGCCCTTCCCCATAGGATATGAAGCCATGGGCGGGGAGGCCGGTCACCTGTCCCCCAAGGAGTCGATCTCCATGGCGCTTGAGGAGTGGCTTAACGCGTCCGGGTTCCCGGCCGACCTATACAAGGGGGATTTGCAGCTGACGGCCTTTCCAGTCGCTTTACGGCTGTTTGAGAATAGTTGGAGCACCCTTGTGGACAGTTTCAACGACATCCTTCAGTGGATGGTGTCGAGGATAAGCAGGTACTACGGGTGGGACGAACCTTCGGCCCGGCTGCTTAGTGTATCACTCGCGGACGACATAGAGCGCAAGGCGCTGGCGCTGCAGGCCGCTGCTGGTCAAGACATATCCAAGGCTACCGCTTACCAGCCCCTTGGCATCGATTATATGAATGAGCAGAAGCGCGTTATGGACGAGCAGAAGGAGCTTATGCGTCTGCAGGAAGAGGCCGAACGCGATATAGCCGCCGAGCAACTGGGGGGAGGAGGCCCGGAGGGGGGAGGAGGCGGCGGAGCGCCTATGGGGATTGACGACATCCATGGCGAGGCCAGGGCCATTGCCGAGCAGATGGTGGTGCAAGTGCCGGAGACCCTCCGTCGCGGCGAGCTGCAGAAGATCAAGGCCAGCAACCCGACCCTGCACGCGCTGGTGATGCAGTATATGGATGAGCTCAGGCGGGAACTGGCGAGACAGGGCCAGGCGATAATGACCGAGGAGGCGAAGATGGCCTCGGCGGAACAGCCGAGCCCGTTTGCGTTGGGGTTGTTCCTCACCAGCCAGCTGCTTGAGTGTGATCACGACTATATGAAGAAGCTGGCCATGGAGGTGAAGAAAGGGGTTCCCGGCGCCGACGAGGCGTTCAAGTTCGTGTTTTGGAAACAGAGGGGGGCTCTTTGATAGTAACTGCGTATACATCGCCGCAAGCCAACATGATACGTATCATACACGGGTATGAGACGAACATGACCCAGTCGGTACAAGGGTTTGCCTCGTTCAACGCCTCCGAGCTGCTGACTGCCCTGGGCGACAACCTGAAGGATCGCCCTACGCTTGTCTCCATGGTCCGGTGCGATAGCGAGGGGGAGGTCGTCGAGTTCTTGTCGGAGGTCGGTGACGAGGCCGCCGCCGCTGTCGCCATGGCCAACGCCCCGGGTGGAAAGGGGTTGAGTATGCCGTCGGCAAATGGTACTATCCCCGAAGCTGGTAAGGAAAAGGTCGTAGTCGAACGAGGGAAATGCGAGTTGTGCGGCGATGCAGATACGAGGTTAGTTCCCGGTATCTGCCGTCGTGTGTGCTATAGCTGTCTCGATATAAACCTTAATACGGGGATGTACGATGTCGACAAATAATATAAGAGGGCCGGACCGGCTACAGGATCTGAGTGCTGCCCTTGATAAGGTGCCCGGCCGCACCCCGTATACACCCCAGCGGACATGGGGTGACCGATGGGATATAACCAAAGCACAGCTAGGGGGCTTCTTGGACGGGGCCCAGGCCGGCCGCTATACCACGGCCGATGTGCTTACCGGGGGGCTTATACCCGGCCTCAGGGAGCGTGCGGAGTCCTATGGGGTGTCCGATAGCGCTCTAGGGGTGTCCAGAGGGGCGGCCAACGCGGCACTGTTATCGTTGTTGGCGGCCGGTGGGGCTGCGGGTGCGCCGGCGGCCAAGGCCAAGCTTCTGCACGCGGCCGGGGGGCCTGGACGGGCTGCCCGTCTTTGGGGGTACGGTCCTAGAAGGGCATTGGGGCACGTCGGTAAACAGCTGAGGCACCAGGCCATACTCAGACCGAAAAGAACCATAGCCAAAGGGGTATATCACAGCACCGTGACCCCCTGGACAGGTCTCATGGGCTACAAAGATATTCAGGAGGGTCGAAGGCTACACGCCCAGGGCGACAAGCGCGAAGGGCTGATGCGGATGGCGCAGGGGGGCGCGTATATGGTCCCGACCGCCCTTACGGATCTTGCGGCCATGGTCCCGGGAGCGGTCGCCTCGTACGATGCGGCCAATAGGGAGTACGGGGAGCAGCTTGAGGGTTACGGGAGGTACCTTGCTTCTGACCCGCTTAACCTCGGCTATGACGATCTTACTCGGGATGCCCAATACAACCAAGGAATCAAGGGGCTATCGGAAGAGGACAGGGCCGTTGTCGACCGGGCGTACAGCGACGAGGCCGCCCGACGGCACTTTGGTGCCGCCCGTGACGAGGCGCGGGACGCCAACCTGCAAGCCCGTATCGAGGCCGGGGAACAGGGCTCAGGGGGAATAGACTGGGGTTCCGTTTTCAACGTGCTTAAGTATGCTGTCCCCGCGGCCGTACCTTTAGTGCTATACTACGCGTACAGGCGTAGGCGGGAAGAAGAACGAAGACGGGAAGAAGAACGCATACGTGGAGGACACCAACATGCCCGCTTTTAGATATTATAATATGACCAAGAAAGCGCAGGGGGCGGTTACGCTGGCTGATTTATACGACCAGCTGGTACGGGACCCTGCGCTGTCGTTCCATGCACGCTCCGGGCTTATGTCCAAGCTTGAGTCCGAG
>PWWL01000226.1 GCA_003561515.1 Balneolaceae bacterium | reverse complement strand
TATTCAGGGCGATAAATCCAGGAGAATTGCGCTGTTTTGTATTATTTCGATGCCATAATAACTTTTCTGCAAAAAAAGTCCTGAAGGGACTAGAGCATTAGCATAGGACGCAGTCCTATGTATTTAAGGTCGTCTATTTAGAAAGCCCCGAAGTGGGCGAAAGCCTTCTCCGGTTAGTATTCTAATCCCACACATACCTCTCATCATAATCCACATCATATTTCCTGAGAAACCGTCTGAACTCCTCCTTAAAACTCAGATGCTGATGATGGTGTTCTTGACTTTGTATGTACCTGGCAACCACTTTCGCCTCAGGTGGTTTGACAGAAAAAATGCCATAACCATTTTGCCAGTAGAAATTGGAATAGCTTTCCCCTTTGGTTTTGATCCATTTGGAAGATTGCTGCTTAACCTCCTGAAGCAATGTGACCTGAGTCACTTTTTTGGAAAGCAGGCATAGAATATGAACATGATCTTTATGGCCTCCAATCTGCACAGAGTTGCATTCAAGGCCTTTGCATATACCGCCGAGATAATCAAACAGGTCTGTTTCAATGGGTTTGTCAATGAACGGTTTGCGATGTTTCGTGCTGAATATGATGTGGGTATAGACTTTAGAGAGGGCTTGTGGCATGGCTGTGACCTTCCGGGCTTGCGCTCCTTCGGAGCTGTTGGTGGAGGTTGTTCTTGATTTTCATAGGACTGCGTCCCATGCTAATGCTTGTGCCTCTTCGAGGCGTATGGTTATAGATCCGAAAATTCCTGATTCATACAGCTATATATGTATGAACCGATTTTCGATAATTCCTTACAAAAAATGTAGAAATAGAAACAATCTGGAACTGCGATATCCATTTCGTTAAACTTGGAGAAAGCAGATGACTTAGGAGTGGGTAGCGTATAAAAAAAATGCGCCCTATTGCGCTTTTTAAAAAAATAGTTTGCTGGAATTATGAACTGCTCCTGCCGCATGTAACCCGTTATGGCTCAAATCAGTTTAGAACAAATAAAAAAAACCGCAGACAATCGTTAGATCATCTGCGGTTTCAACCACCTCTTGATTTCATCGTGATATCTTGCATAGCGTCTCAGCTCACTCTGATATCCATTCTCTCTACCCAATGTTTTAACTCTCATTTCTATATGTATGAACCGAAAAACCCGTTTCCCTTACAGAAAAAAATGTAAAAATTTCAAAATCGCGGTTTATAGCATTCAAAACGCAATTTTTTTGTATTTTGAACGGCTATGCTAGTTGAAAAAGAACACCCAAACCGGACGGAATATCTGTTAGAAGTACCCGAAGGGCAGCATTCCGATATACGTCTCGATAAATACATCACATCGTTTGTACAAAACGCCACGCGGAACAAGGTGCAAAAGGCAATCAAGGAAGGGCATGTTCTTGTAAATGGCAATCTGGAGAAAGCCTCCTACATCATGCAGCCGGGCGATAAGATTGAAATCAGCCTTCCCAAACCACCTCCCCCCAAGGCCAGGCCTGAACCGATACCCCTCGACATCGTTTTTGAGGATGAGCATATCATTATTGTGAACAAAGACGCCGATATGGTTGTGCATCCTGCCTTCGGAAACTGGTCGGGAACGCTCGTGAACGGGCTACTCTATCATGCAGGTGCGAATCTCTCCAATGCCGACGAGGAGACACTGCGGCCGGGTATTGTACACCGGCTCGATAAAGATACCAGCGGCCTGTTAGTGGTTGCCAAAACCGAAGAAGCGCATGCAAATCTGGCCGGGCAATTTGCAAAAAAGACGGTAGAGCGCACATACTGGGCAATTGTATGGGGAAAACCGCCTGAGTCTGGCACGATAGAAGGCAGTATCGGGCGCTCTCCGCAAGATCGTAAAGTGATGACAGTACTTGATGGCGGCAAAGGTAAAAAGGCGATCACCCACTTTAAACGAATAGAAGAGTTCGATCATCTGGCCCTGCTCGAAGTGCAGCTCGAAACAGGCCGCACCCATCAGATACGGGTTCACATGCAAAATGAGAGGTATTATGTGTTTGGCGATCGCACCTATGGTGGCGACTCGGTTCGATACGGGCCAAATTCAGGGTCGCGAAAGTCAATGTTTAATAACCTTTTTGCCAGGCTTGAACGGCAGGCACTGCATGCTAAAACTCTCGGCTTCAGGCATCCAGCAACGGGAGAATTTGTATCCTTTGATTCAACCCTGCCCGAAGATTTTGAAACCGTACTCGAAACCCTCAGAACCAACTGTAAACCAAAATTGAAAAATGTCTGACCAGAACAGAAACAAGAAAATCAGCATTGAGGTAGAGCTCGACAAGCAAAATATTCCTGAAAATATCCGCTGGAATGCAACCGACCTTCAAGGTTATGATGAAGTAAGTTGCAGGGCGATGTTTCTCTCTTTGTGGGATCACAACCAGAAAGACACGCTTAGGCTTGATCTGTGGACCAAGGATATGACGGTCGACGAAATGAAAATTTTCTTTCATCAAACCCTCATAACCATGGCGGATACACTTGAGAAATCAATCAATGATCCGCGAATCAGCGGCGATATGCGCGATTTTTGCGACTATTTTGCCGAGAAAATGGAAATAGCCGGGTAAATCAAATCATTTCCAAACCGTACCGATAAGTTTTTATATTGGTGATAGAAGTATAAGCCGCATTACGCCGGCCATCGTCGGAGAAACTTTACTTAACTGAAGTATTATGCAATACCTTGACTTTGAACAGCCAATCGAAGAACTGGAAAAAAAGATCAATGAGCTTAACGAGCTCTCTGTAGGTGATGAAGTTCTGAAGCCGGAAATTGAGAGGCTCAGAAAAAAAGCCGATCAGCTTCGGGAGTCGATATTTTCGAATCTTACCCGCTGGCAGCGTGTGCAGCTTGCCCGGCACCCGGAGCGCCCCTACACGCTCGACTATATTGAGCTGATAACAGAAGATTTTATAGAACTTTACGGCGATCGGTATTATGCCGACGATAAAGCCATGGTAGGAGGCCTTGCTACCATCGAGGGTCTCTCGGTAATGATTATCGGCCATCAGAAAGGCCGCGACACCAAAAGCCGCCAGTACAGAAATTTCGGAATGGCTAATCCGGAGGGGTATCGTAAAGCATACCGCCTGATGAAGATGGCCGAAAAATTCGGTATCCCCGTGGTTACTCTGCTCGATACACCCGGCGCATTCCCGGGCCTCGAGGCCGAAGAGCGTGGCCAGGCAGAGGCTATTGCCAGAAACCTGAAAATGATGGCCGTTCTGGAAGTGCCCATCGTATCGGTTGTGATTGGCGAAGGTGCAAGCGGCGGTGCCATCGGTATCGGGATGGGAAATGAGGTGTATATGATGGAAAATACCTGGTATTCTGTGATTGCCCCCGAGTCGTGTTCTTCCATTCTTTGGAAAACCTGGGAATACAAAGAACAGGCGGCCTCCGCGCTCAAGCTTACTGCCAAAGATCTGCTCGAACTCAAGATCATCGATGGCATCATCCCCGAGCCTCTGGGCGGTGCACATCGCAACTATAAGGCATCGGCAGAAGCGGTAAAGAAGCAAATCGTGAAAAGCCTGAAAAAGCTTGGCAAACTCAAACCCGATAAACTTGTTGAAAAGCGTATCGAAAAGTATGCTTCTATGGGAGTTTGGGAAAAGGCAGCTTCCGACAAGCAAGGTTCATGATCAGCTTTCCGGCAACGCCTGTAATTATTTCATACACGCACACCATGAGAAGCAGGTACAGTGAAACCGACCAAATGGGGTATGTGTATTACGGCCGCTATCTTGAATATTTTGAAGTTGCGCGTACAGAGATGATCCGCAATCTCGGCGTACCCTACAGCCGGATGGAGCAGGATGGGGTTATGCTGCCCGTTGTCTATTCACAGATCGAGTACAAGCGTCCCGTCTATTACGATGAGGAGATGGAGATCGAGGTATCGGTATTCGATAAACCGCTTGTAAAGCTTGAAACTTTTTATAAAATAAAGACGTACCGGCACGATGTTCCTCACGTGCTGGGACAGGTGAACCTATGTTTCGTAAATGTTGAAACCGGGAAACCTTGCAGGGCACCGGACTATTTTCTTGATTTAATCGAAGATGCGAACCTTTGATGCAGCATAAGTGGCTTTATGCCGGGGTATTGGCGGCGCTTGCAGCCCTTGTTTTGTTCTCGCTCGGCGGCGGGTTCTGGGGCGGTGAGGCGACGGCAAGGCACTGGACTCATAATCTTTTTTATGGAATATGCCATCAAATCCCGGAGCGTTCGTTTCATTTGAACGAAATTCCCATGGCGGTGAATAGCCGTTGTTTTGGTATTTTTGCCGGCCTTTTTGCAGCATGGGCGGCTATACCGCTTTTCACCCGAAGGTTGTCAGGAAATCCCTGGCCGGCCAGAATTCTTTTGGTTGCGGTGATGCTTCAAATACTCGATTATTCAGGAAATGTGATGCAGCTCTGGGAAAACACAAACAGTTCAAGGTTTGTGCTGGGATTTATTCTTGGGGCACCGGCATCACTTACGGCAGGAACGCTTTTTTCAACTAACAATCATAACGGGAAATAATACCATGGATACAGAACAGATGAGTACAGGGCAGCTGGATTCGAATAAACCGGGCCTGTCCGACTTTTGGCAGTCAGTAGTTATTGTAGGCGTTATCTTCAGCGTAGTGAGTTTTATTATCGGGCTCTTTTTGGGCTATCGTCAGATCGCAGCCGAACCTACAGGCTCACTTATATCACCCATGATGATAAGCGGTGTTGTAATTTGCCTTGTAACGTGTGTGGCAGGTGCGGTAGCCGTCTGGCACTATACCAGGGAAGTAACCCAGTATCTGAAGCTTGGTCAGGGTGCCCTGATTGGTTTTCTTACCGGCGCCGTGATAGTGGTCGTTTCGGTGATACTGAATGAAATCTGGATGCTGGTAGATCCCGACTATACGGAAAAAATGATCGAGGCCGTCATTGCCAATGTAGAGGCAATGGATATGCCTCAAAGTGCCCGCGACGACATGGCCGATGCCATGGCTGAAAGTGTAAGATCATCTCAGTCTATAACTCAGCAGCTTTTTTGGGGCATCCCCATAACAGGCCTTCTGAATCTGGTAACGGGCATGATAGCAACAGCCATCTTTGGAAAGAAAGAAGAAACCTTCTAATTGTTCCGGAATTACTAAATGACGCAATTTTCATCTGCAGACGATTCTGCGACAGGCATGGTCCAATCGTGGGCCGAGCGTAACGGTTTTGCCGATTGGGCCATTGCACTAATATGGCTGATTGTAGCCTGGGGACTCTTTCAGCTTATTGCAGGAGCGGTGGCTATTGGGCTGATGTTCATTACGGGCGATCTGCAATCGGCAACGGATGCCGAGGCTCTGCTCAGATCCAGGCTCGACCTGCTCTTTATTGGCAACTCAACCGGACAGATTTTAATAATCGGGCTTGCTTCGGCAGCGTTGAGCCGTCTGCATCTGAGCGGGGAGGGGTCACTCCGTTTCCTGAGAATGACGTGGAGCGATAACACACCACTTTTTCTCCTGCTTGGAGGACTGCTGATTATTGTGGTGCAGCCCGCCGTAATCTATCTCGGCTTTCTGAACTCACTCGTTCCTGCGCCCGAATGGATGGAACAGATGCAGATTTCTCAGTATGAGATGATCAAAGACTTTCTGACAACCGAGGGAATCCTGTTGTTTGGAATTTTGAATGTAGCCATTGTACCCGCAATCTGTGAGGAGGTTATGTTCCGCGGCTACCTCATGAGGGCATTTGAAAAAAGCTGGGGTATTATTGCCGCTCTCCTCATTTCAAGCTTTGTTTTTGGCCTTTTCCATGTTCAAATCACCAACATGCTTCCCTTGGTTACCCTCGGGCTGATGCTCGCAATCATGACGTGGCTCAGCGGAAACATCTGGCCGGCCGTACTGGCGCATTTTCTGAACAACGGGGCCGCGGTTATTTTCGGCTCGCGATACCCGGAACTTGTATTCGCGGAGATGTCGCCTGAAAGGCTGCCTTCGGTTTGGCTGCTTGCTTTAAGTATATTTCTTACGGTTCTTATCATGCGAATGATGTTCCTGAAGTCGAAAGAAACCATTTGATCACGATGTTCAAAGATTCAAAACCCAATAAGATTGATAACTGGGTATGTGTGCTCGAACGGGGTACCGAGTATGAGGTGGAGCTTGCAAAAAGCTACCTTGCAAGCCTTAAAATACCATCCAATATCCTTTCGAAGCGCGACAGGTCGTACAGTCTGAATATCGGTGAAATGTCGAAGGTGTATCTTTATGTGCCAAAGGAATTCGAGAAAAAGGCTCGAAAAGCCCTTGATGAGCTGAATAATGCTGAAACGGATTCCGAAATGGAAGAAACCGATTACGATGAAGATGGCAATGATGCCGAAGAACTCGATGGCCCCACGACCTCTTGAGTGAACTGACCAAACGTATACTCTTCGCAGTACCCGCGGCTGCTCTCTTTATTTGGTTAATGTGGCTTGGCGGCAACGCCTTTTATACGCTGATGTTTGCCATTACGCTGTTCACCATGTGGGAAGTGCATACTATCATGCAGAAAGCGGGTGCTTCCGACTATTTTCCCGTTTCGCTGATTTTTGCCTTTTTGATCTGGAGGGGAACCGCACTTCCCGATTGGCTTATTGTGGCGGCGGTATCGGCAATTATATTGATAACAATCTGGGCAATTGTGGACCGGACTCGGGAAAGCGCTTCAAGATGGCTCAGTACGCTGCTTACCGGGGTATATGCCCCGGTCGGATTTCTGATGGTGGTCCAAATAAGGGACCTTGGAACAGGGATCGAAGGCTTCTGGCTCACCCTTACACTGTTTCTGATGATCTGGGGAAATGACGTATTCGCTTATTTTGGCGGTAAAAACTTTGGTAAGAGAAAACTGGCGCCAAACATAAGTCCTAACAAAACATGGGAGGGATTTTGGTCCGGATTTATTGGCGCAGCGGTGGGCTTTACGATTGCATGGGCATTGGCAGCCAGTTATCCGCTCCCTTTTTGGAGTGTGATTGGAGCTGTTGTAATCGTCAGCATTATGGGGCCTATCGGGGATATTTTGGAGAGCCGGCTTAAACGAACCGCAGGTGTAAAGGATTCATCATCATTGCTGCCCGGACACGGAGGATTCTTCGACAGGTTCGACTCAACAATAATGGCCGCACCTTTTCTTTGGTTCTACTCTTCACTTTTTGTTGTTTTCTGAAAGTTAAGGAATGAAGATTCGTTAGCAATTTGTTGGCTGTAAATCATGATGGAAGAAAAAAAGATTTTAATTACGGGCGGTACCGGGTTTGTTGGCAGCTTTCTCAGCGAAGAGCTGATAAAAGCCGGGAATTTTATAACAATAGTTACGCGCGATCCTTCACGATACCGGGAAAAGGAGGCGTCCAATCAGAAGTATATCGGATGGGATGAAATCGAGTCCGTAATGGAAAAAACGGATATTGTAATCAACCTTGCAGGCGAGAACCTGTTTGGCAAACGCTGGACGGACGCAGTTAAAAAGTCAATCTATGATAGCCGTATAGAAGCTACCCGTTCACTGGTTGATGCCATGCGCGCTTCGGCCAGAAAGCCGGAGCTCTTTGTATCTGCATCGGCGGTAGGTATCTATGGCGACAATGGGGATACACTGCTAACGGAAGACAGTCCGCATGGCAGCGATTTTCTTGCGGAAGTGTGCGTCGATTGGGAAAAGGAGGCTATGGTTGCCACGGATCTTGATGTTCGCGTGGCCATACCAAGAATTGGAATCGTGCTGGAAAAAAATGGAGGAGTTGTCGAAAAAATGTATCTGCCTTTTTCCCTTTTTGCAGGCGGACCTGTAGGCAGTGGCCAGCAATATCTGCCGTGGATTCATATGACTGATCTTTGCCGGGCGCTGATTCATCCCATATACAATCCGGAATTTTCCGGAGTTTACAACGCCTGCGCACCCGAACCGGTCACGATGAGTGAATTTGCACGTGTACTTGGAGAAGTGATGAATCGGCCCTCATTCTTTAAAGTACCTGAATTTGTGTTGAAAGTCGCCCTTGGAGAAGCAGCGACACCGGTACTTAGCAGCCTGAACGTACAGCCAAAAGTGCTACAGGTGAGCGGTTTTGAGTTTGAGTTCGAAGACCTGAAGCTGGCACTCGCCGATATTATTTAATCAAGTTTCCGGAAGTCCAGTTACCAGAGGGCCGGTTGTAGGTTGCGAGTTGATAGCAAGTTGTTGATCCCGACGCATCCTCGCCCACTTGTGTCATCCCGACTAAGTGAGCGCAGCGAATGCGTGGAGGGATCTCCAGATTAGTGACGAAAGTATTTTAACTAAAGTGTGATCACACTGTAGGTCCCCTGGGAGTACACTGCAGCTTGCTCCACTGCTGCGCGCTTTTGTGCAGTCTCGACACATTGGGGCTCTCTGACTACTGTAGCGGAGATGTCCCCACCGGAATGCTTTCCCTGCGCGTGTGCTGTATCGTCCAACTGCGGAGGCCATCGCGGGTGTGAGCAACAATTTCATTGTTGCCGTTTCCGGTAAGATCTCTGATAATAATGTGACGCATACCGCTGGTTGGCAGATCATAAAGTCTGTCGCCGCTGAGTATATCCCAGGCATAAAGACGTCCGAAATCGGCAAGAGCCACGATATCGTTTCTCTGGTTCCTGTCAATATCTGCGATGATGGGAGAGAAAGAATCAGAAGATGGCTGGCCCATGGTTCGGGTAAACCGAAGCTGACCGTTGCTGTTGTAAAGAAATACAGATCCGTTGCTCGACTGTGCCAGAATCATCTGCTCCCTAAAAAAGCCTTCCTCATCTCTCATCAGAACACTATGAGACGATGGCGTTGAATTCAGGCTGCTGTTCGAGAGTTGAATCGACTGCACGTAAATGGAATCGCTGGCATGCGTTGACGACAATGTGTCACTGAACAGAGATGAAAGGCCAACGCTGTAGAGGCTGCCGTCCAGCCCGGACCCCAGCAGGTGATCGCGATGACTTGCCGGCGCCCCGGTCATCTGGGCCGGCAAAAATACGGGAAACCCTTGCCTGTCACTTCCATTTATATCCCATGCATGTAATGTATTTTCAGCGAAAGCAAAAATGGATCGCCTGCCCATCAATTCTGTTATCAAAGGCTTTTTATCAATCACGGCATTGGTACTTCTCGGCCAGCCGTTCAACGCCTGCCCCCTCGCATTGAGAATATGAATTCTTCGATCGCTGGTAGCCACTACGATCTCAGCTACGCCATTCCGGGTAATATCTAACACTGTAAGAGGGGTGCTTATATTGTCGCTAAGCTCGAACGGAAAATTGGGCAGCAGTGAGCCACTTTCGTTCCAGGCATAAATTCGGTTTCCGGCAGCCTGCATGATTACATTCTGATTGTTGCCATACCAGTCGTATACCACAGGAGAACCGATCGGCTGATCACTGCCTGTTGAGAGCTGCAGTACCGTTGTGCCATCCGTTGCAAGAGCAAAAATGTCGCCCCTTATCGTAGAAAAAATAATTTCATCCCGAACGCTTCCGCTAATGTCAGCAAGTACCGGAGGACCGGTGACTTCTGAACCACCCAGCGGGAATATCCAATTCTCCCGGAAGGGCCTGTCTACTGTTTCACGCTCAAACGATGTAAAAGAAACGTCAAGTGAGTTGCTATCGAGGTTTTTACGTGTTGTGATGACGAACTGATCAAGACCTGCAATCAGCGTGTTGAAGTAATTTTGAGGATAGAGCCATGGCTGAATGTAGGTTCCAAACCTGCCGGCGTCCATGTAAAAGATGGAGCTGATACCGGACGGAAGTGAACTTTTGATCTCCATATAATCATCATCATAGTAAATTACACGTCGCCTCTGGGCATCGCTGCCAACACTTTCGACGAGTCCGTTGCGTATGGCCAGCGCAACTACATCCCTGTAAACGGTGATGTAAAAGTCGGTCATCGGGTTCAATTCTGAGCCAAAAAGTTTTGCGAGCCAGCTGCTATTGATGGAATACGTATTTCCATTGCGAATGGCGAGATTTTCATCCTGCAGTCTGTTTAACTGAGTTCGTATTTCAGAGGCATCATTTATTTTTCTGAGATAGAGGTACTCGCTGGCGCTGGCAGCACCCGACTCTGCAAACGTGGCAATGGCAAACTCACTTTCAAGGCTTGCTGCAATCCTTTGCCATATCTCCGGATTATCGTTGATAAATCGGTCGGTCTCATTTCGGATTTCAAGCCCGTCGATGGGCACTCTCCTGGGTTCGAGCCGAAAAATACCGAAGCCGGCCGTATTTACGGAAATGAAACGGTCGAGTGTAAAACTTCCGGGATCGGAGCTAATGCTCCTTACGAGGGGCGTTTTACCGCTGTCAAGCGCCATCGAGCCCTTCATTTGCCAAATCCAGTCCGCTTCCCCGTCGCTATCGAAGGATAGCACAAAAGGTTGCGCGCCCTGAAACAGGTTCGACAGGTACGGGCGATATGAAACTTGCGCAACCTGCTGAATCCATTTTTCAAGACTTGGAGTATTTAGCAATATGGAACCCGGTGCGATGGAGCCTGGATCGAGAGTAATGGCTGGAATCGATCCGCCAATAGTTCGGAGTATATTTTCTACCCCGAGGCTTGATTCAGAAAAAATCATCCAGCTGCCAACTTCGATCACAAAAATCTCCCGATCACCGATAAATAATTTCTCTATGGTTTGGCGATCAAACGTGTAATTATTCTGCTCAAATCTTCTCTGATAGCTGTTTTTTAGTGCAGAAAGGAGACCATCAACTCTTTTCGTGACCCATATGGGCTGCCAGTCGTTTGCCGTATCCGGATACAGCAGCATCGCCTGAACAGACAGCAAGTTATTGTCGGAATACTCTTCCAGATTACTTACCAACTGGATAGCTGATGGTGAGATGTCGTCAAACATCGGCATATATTCAGCATTCATCATATCGGCCAGGCCGATGCCCTCCTGGGGTATGATCACAAATGGTGTATCATGAGGTATCATCTCAGACCAGTGCGAAGGGGATGGACCTCCGCAGCCGGCCAATAAGATAAAGCAGAAGGAAACTGTAATGATTTTACGCTTAAGACGGTGTCTGAATACCACTGCGACGGGAATAATATGTTTGTTCAGGATTGGTTATTACCATAGCTTAATAACGGGCAGGAGAAAATGTTCCGACCTGCCTGCAACCTGTTAAGGTAAAAACTTTTTCTGTAATGAGCTTTTTAAATCCGCTGTTTTTGATTGCACTTATAACGGTTGCCGTGCCGCTGCTGATATACCTTTTAAACCTGCGTAAACCAAAAAAAGTCAGATTTTCGACGCTGGCATTTTTCGATTCGCTAAAAACAACGGCACTAAAGCGAATCAGGATCAAAAAATGGATGCTTCTCACCCTGCGAATGCTTGCCGTTGCAGCACTTGCGATAGCATTATCAAGGCCATTTCTGCCTTCCGGCCTGGGTGTAGGAAATGAAAGTGAACCGCGGGTTACAGCCATTTTGATTGATAACAGTCCGGCTATGGTACAGGTTGACCGCAACGGGCCTTACTTTGAACAGGCTATTGCGATAGCACGCGATATAATCAACTCCGCTGATGCTGAAGATCGTTTCTTGCTGGATGTTACCCATGGCGAGTCTCTCAATACTCCATTCCTGACCCAGGGTGGTGCCACAGCAAGGCTTAGAGGCGTTGAGCCGCTCAATAAGGGAAGTTACTTCGGAGATCGTTTAACAAGACTTCGCGACAGGCTGGAAGAGGCGAGGGAACCCAATAAAGTACTTTATCTGATAACGGATGTGCGCGCACCAAGGGTGGATGATTTTACAAATCGCTTCTCACCACAAGAAAGCGAAGTTGCACTCCATGTGATGAAAGTAGGTGAAGGCCGTGCAGCCAACACGGCATTTGGTGAAGTTATTATTGCGGATGAGTTGCCCGAAGACGAAATATTTACCATCGATGCAGAAGTCGTGAACCACGGTGTTTCAACAGCCCGGAACCAGTTTCTAAGCATTTTTCGGGATGGAGAGCTTTTGCTGCAGCACCCATTCGAGCTGGAACCCGGTACGTCTGAGAACATTCGATTCGAGCTAGGTTCAGACAATCAATCGAACAGGTTTATCAACGCCGAACTGGTAATTGAAGGTGATGAACTCACGTTCGACAACCGGCGTTACATCACCATTCAGCTCCCCGAAACGCGCAGGCTGCTGGTAATTGAGGAGACAGTTAGTGGACGAATTTTTAATTCGTACCTCCGGCCGATACTTGATATTGCCGGTACTGAGAGCGGGCGGTTCGATATTGACTACGTAAATCTGGATGACATGCAGCCAACAACAGTCTTTGATTATGATGCCGTTATTATCGATGGTGTAAGAAATATTCCTGACTACCTTATACAAGCGCTCACAGATCACGTGCAGGCGGGGGCCGGCCTTCTGTTTCTGCCCGCTGCTGAGGGAAATATGGGGAGCTACAACAGGCTGTTGGGGTTAAGTGATGCCGGGCGTTTTGCTAACGTAAATGGCAGCTATGGCTCGTTCAGGCCCATAGATCGAATGGCATCGCCTGAAGAAGGCCATCCTGTACTTGAGAATATATTCGAAAAGGATGAGGATGATGAAATCCGTTTAAACGTGCCCGAGATATTTTATCTTTACGAAATAGAAGCGGTGCCCGGCAGTTTTTCTTTCCCCATTCTGAGCACTTCAACAGGAAGCCCGCTGCTGCAGGAGGTGAGGGTGGGTAACGGCCGACTGATATATTCTGCGATCGGCAGTGATCCGGGCTGGTCGAACTTTCCAATCAAACCTTTCTTCGCGCCTTTGTTTTTCCGGACAATCGAATATCTTGGCAGAGGCAGCGGAGCGGAGCTGAACGATCATCGCCTGGGCATTCCTTTCAGAACCATTCTCGAAAGAGGTCAGGAACAGGTCGATATTTTCAAAGAAGATGAGACCATTGTGCCTGACGTGCGTCAGACGTTCAGGGGTACCGAGATAAGCTACCCCGGGCAGGAATGGACGCCGGGCTTTTTAAGGCTCAGCACCGGTGAACACGACGTGTACTATTCGGTAAATCAGCATGCAATGGAATCGCAGCTAAATTCGTTAGATGAAAGAGAAACGCAGGAGCTGTTTGCCGACTATTTCGTTAGTGTAACGGTTACGGCATCAGGCAGCGATAGAGAATACTTGCTGGCCCGGCTGCAGACTGAGTCATTTGGCCGTGAAATTTGGTTTTGGTTTATCATTGCAGCAATTATATTATTAACGATGGAATCACTTACGTCCAGGCTATATAAAGCAGAAATTATTTAATGAGCCTATCAACTGATATATATTCAATATTTGTTCTAATACTGGCACTTTTTACGTTGGCTGCAACTTTTTTGGCGGCGTACACATTTGCAAATACCATTCGTCTCAGAAATGTGAGGCTGAGCTGGCGATCGGGCAAATTATTTGGATATCCGCTTTTCTCATCTTTGTTTTTACTCTTCAGCATGGTAGTGGCGGGTTTTGTGGTGTACCATCAAATGAGTGAATATTACACCATTGCCGGGTGCTACATGTGGATGGGAGCCGGCTGGTTTGTTTCAAGCTATTTCTCTTCAAAGGCATATATCACGGATCACGGCATTGTGAAAAATATCAATGATCCATCCCAGACGATTGCCTGGCATCAGGTAGACGATTATGTTGAAAAACCTGCTGAAAAGGGGCTGGATTTCGTGTTTATTTACAGAGAAAAAAATCCAGATGAAAGAAGGAAAACACGGTTTATAAGGCTGGAATTATTTGTACCAGACAGGAAAAGCCCAAAATTTGAAAAGCTGATTTCCCTGAAAATTGGGAAAACCATGTCGTCGGTGTCAGACACCTCTTTCGATATCAAAGCATTCGATTAAACTAATTTTAGGTTAAACAAAAAGATTTGTTAGAAGATGTAAGAAAACCCTCACTAACCAAAGAGAGGGCAGTTTTAGTCGGGATTTATGGTTCCGACAATCCCCGTTGGCTGGCAGAAGAACACCTTTCCGAACTTGAATTGCTTGCCGACACAGCCGGAGCAAGTACCGTTAAGAAAATTCTCCAAAACAGGCCCCATCCCGATCCCACCACGTATATCGGAAAGGGCAAGCTCAGTCAGCTCAAAACGGTTGTAAGTGAGAACAATGCAGATATCCTGATCTTTGATGACGACCTGACGGCAACTCAGATCCGGAATATTGAGAAAACAGCAGGCGTTAAAGTGCTCGATCGAAGCGGGCTTATTCTCGACATTTTTGCATCCCGTGCACAAACTTCGGCTGCCAAAACCCAGGTTGAACTGGCACAACTGCAGTATTTGCTGCCAAGGCTCACCCGCTTCTGGACTCACCTTTCACGGCAAAAGGGTGGAATTGGAACCAAGGGCCCGGGTGAAACCCAGATAGAGACCGATCGCCGTTTGATAGGTAAGCGAATTTCAGTACTCAAGGATAAGCTCGAAAAACTCGATCGCCAGCGAACTACTCAGAGAAAGGGAAGAGAAGAAAGCACGCGTGTAGCTCTTGTCGGCTATACAAATGCCGGAAAGTCAACCCTGATGAATACTTTGACCGACACAAACGTGCTGGCCGAAGACAGGCTCTTTGCTACACTTGATTCAACAGTTCGAAGACTCGAATTGGAAAATCACGAGTTGCTGCTTTCAGATACAGTTGGTTTCATCCGAAAACTGCCACACAACCTAATAGAAAGTTTTAAGAGTACGCTCGACGAGGTGCGGGAGGCGGATATACTGCTGCATGTGGTTGATGCTTCCAGCCGTTTAATTGAAGATTATATTCATGTGGTTGAAGCTACACTTACGGATCTTGGTGCCGATAAGAAGAAAAACCTGCTTGTGTTTAATAAAATTGACCTTCTGGAACCGGAAACGCTCGTCGGGCTTAAGAAAGATTATCCCGATGCTATTTTTGTTTCCGCACAGAGAGGCATTGGCCTGGCAAGTTTATTGGAACATTTGGAAACTTTAATTGAGCAGGACTATGTTGCGTTTGCATACAATGTTCCAATGTCGCATTATAAAGCCGTTGCATTTTTACACGAAGTAGCAGTTGTTGACAAAGAACATTTTGAAGGAAATCACGTAACAATAGAAGGAACGACATCCAAAGCCGACCGTGATAAATTTGAAAGTATGTTGGCTGATATTGAAACAGTGAATAACCATAGCCGTGTTAGCTGAACAACTACTAAATACAGACTTTACTCCCTTGCATTCCGGAAGCACGATTTCGGCTGCCCTGGCCAAGATGGATGCATGGCACTCTTCCAGCATACCGGTAGTAGAACCGGCTACACGAAAGCTAATAGGGCATGTTCTATTCGATGATATTGCTCTTGCAGAAGATGAATCCCTTCCAATTTCTTCCGTTGAGTTACGCAGTCCTGTCTGTGCGTTTACAAATCAGCACGTATTCGAAGTTGCAAGGATTATGCTTCAGCACGAAGTAAGGCTGCTTGCCGTAGTCGACAGAAGTGAAACCTATATCGGAATTATTGAAAAGCGCAGTGTATTAGAGTCTCTTTCTGAGATGCTCAATATTACAAGTGCCGGCTCCGTTATCACCGTGGAAATGCAACGCGCAGATTTTACACTTTCCGAGCTGGTTCATCTGATAGAGACTGAAGGTGCGAAAATTCTAGGGCTTACAGTTGAGCAGGCGAAAGCAAATGAATCCATCCTGCAGGTCTCTATAAAATTGAGTCATGTCGACACATCGGCGGTTACGTCATCTCTCCAAAGGCACGGTTACCTAACGGTTACCGAAAACAGGCACGATCTTATCCAAACAGATCTGTCGGTTAGAGCCGATGAGCTGATCAGGTATCTGGATGTGTAAATGATTATCAATTCAGTCTCATTCAGCGGGAACAATTTCTGCGTAGTTGGTATATTCCAACAATTGAATAAATAAACGCTTTACGTACCCTATTGCATGAGTCGAAATGCTCTGTTCTCCAGGTTCCTTCTGTTTTTTCTGTTTTTGCCTTTCTTTGCAATGGCTCAGGAGTCCTATCAAAGTGACTTTCAAACCGGTTTAAACCTATTTGAGAGAGGTTTATTTGCTGAAGCCGCCGTTCATTTTCGCGCGGCATCGGAATCCGATGTTGACGTGGCGTCGCAGGAAACGGCTCATTTCTTCCACGCGCGATCGATGGCCAGAATTGATTCATCAGGCACAGACATTTACGTTGACAGGTTTATTCAGAAATATCCGCGCAGCACCAGTGCGGTGATACTCTTGCGTGAGGTTGCCGAACAGCATAAGCAGCGCGAAGAATTAACCGATGCCATCAGGCGTCTCGACCAGGCCCTGAACTACCCACAATCAAATTCAGACAGGGCGCGTCTTTTCTACATACTTGGGGAAACCGCAGCATCAAATGATCAGCTTGACCTCGCCCGGAAATATTTTTTAACCCTCTCTGGTGAACACAGGCGAAGTGAGTGGTCTCCCAAAGCTTTGTATGCCCGTGGAAGGCTCTATCTCGAAGAAGAGCGATTCAATGAGTCGGCCGAGGCCTTCGAGCTTTTGAGGCAGAGGCACCCGATGGATGCGATGACCCGCAGAATCGGTACCGCACTTGGGGAGTCATATTATCAGCAGGGCAGATACGAGGAGGCCATCCGGGCGTTCGAAGATGCCCTTCCGAACCTTGACCACGACAATCGTCAAAAGGCGGTGTACCTTATGGCGGAGAGCTACAACATGCTCAACCGGTTCGAAGAAGCTACACGCTACTACAGGTTCTTTATAAATCGAGCCAGAGATGGAGATGATACACGTATAGCTCATTACGGGCTAGGATGGGTGTATCACAAACAAGATATTTTTCACTGGGCGGCCCGGGCTTTCGGTGAAGCCGCAACCGGCGACGATGATATAGCACGAAGGGCACTATACTACAAAGCGGTGAATGAAAAATTGGCCAGCCGCTACGATCTGGCTATCGAATCTTTCAGGGAATTTGGAGACAGATTTCAGGAAGGTACATTTGTGGAACAAGCCTATTTCGAATGGGCAGTAACGGCGTTCGAAGTTGGGTTTTTCGATGAAGCTATTGAAGCACTCAGGCCGCTGGCACAACGTTCAGATGAGCTCGAAAATCCCGGTGAAGTGCTTACTTTTCTGGGGGAAGTGTACTTTGCCAACCAAGAATACGGCCGCGCAATCGATGCCTTCGAGCTGGCCGGCCAATCTGTTGATCTTGACCCTGCAATTCAGCGCCAGGCCAGATTTCAGAGGGCATGGGTGCAATACAGTAATCAGGCTTATAGTTCGGCTCAGCCGGATTTTGAGCAGTTGCACCGGGAGGCACCCGATACGGAACTTGGAAGTGAATCTCTGTTCTGGAGTGCGGATGCTCATTATCAAATGAGAAATTATGGCCCAGCCGCCGAGCGTTATAGGATGTTCATTGAGCAGTATCCGGATCATGAACTTATAGGTGCAGCCAAATATGCACTGGGATGGTCTTATTTTATGATGGGTGATTTCGAGAACGTGACCGGACCACTGATCGACTTTCTCGAGAATTATGAAGCTCCGCCAATTGCACTTTTCCCGTACGATACCGATACGCAGCTCCGCATTGGGGATGCCTTTTTTGCACAGGGTAAATATCGTGAGGCACTGGAATTTTATAACAAAGCCATTGGCGCGGAGCCGGGAGGCGACTACGCGATGTACCAGGTTGCCAACAGTCATTACAGATTGAATCGTAATTTTGAAGCTGTATCACAGTTCAGAAGACTGTTGCGAATTTATCCATTCTCATCGCTGCGTGAACAGGCACAATACAATATTGCCTACATTTACCTGAATACGGCCAACTACGATCAGGCCATTGAAGAATTTCAAACCGTCATCAGGAGGTTTCCCGGTACTGAATGGGCGGCACGGGCGCAATACAACATAGGTGATTCATATTACAATGCAGGCAACTTTGAAGAGGCAATCGAAGCCTATAGCAGAGTTCTTGAAAACTACCCGAGGAGCAACTACATCATCGAGGCTATTAACGGGATTCAGTTTGCCCAGCTTTCGATAGGCGATGAAGATACATCAACCGATATACTTGAAGATTTTCTTGCGGATAACCCAACATCGACAACCGCCGACAGGCTGCGATTCAGGCAGGCAGAAAATATATTTCAGACAGGTGATTATGAAGGTGCGGTTCGCGAATTCAGACAATATCTGAGAATTACCAACAATCGCAATTTGATGCCTGAAGCCTACTTCAACCTTGCAGATGCGCACCAGCGTCAGGGTAACCTTGACGATGCGATTGAGGCATACAAAACGATAGTAACCGATTTTCCGGCATCGCAGCGAGCAGCTTCATCTCTTGCTGAATTGGGCCGTATCCATTATACCTTAGGTAACTATGGAGAATCGAAGCGCAGATTCGAACAGCTTGCCGAGAGTGACGCCCGTTTCAGGCAGGAAGCATTACTGGGAATCGGTAACGCTAATCTTGCCATGGGCAACATCGGGGAAGCCCGGCAGAACTTTGAACGGGTGCTTTCGCTGAACGCTAACAATGACGCTGCGCGAATTGGTCTGGGTAAAGTGCTTTTAGAGGACGGCAGGGTTGGCGAAGCAAGAAGATTTTTTACGATGGTTGCAGAAAATAACAGTACCGAGATTGGAGCGGAAGCCCAGTACATGATCGGCCAGACATTCCTCGAAGACGGAGACCGCGAGGCAGCCCGAGAAGCGTTCTCGAGGGTGCGTACCTTGTTTCCTGCCTTTGACGAATGGGTTGCTGAGTCTCAATATAAAACGGCCGAGATCTACATCAGGGAAGGCCGGAGGGGAGACGCCATATCACTGTTAAATTCAATAATCGAGACGTACCCGGGAACTGAAGGTGCGAAAAAAGCAGAAAGGCTTTTGACCAGGAACTAACAGATGATCCAAAAAATTGATCCGGTTAAGAAGCTAACCGGCACCATTTCACTTCCGCCTGACAAATCGATTTCTCACCGGGCCGCTATGTTTGCGGCCCTTTCTTCCGGGAAAAGTATAATTCGTAATTTTTCTCAAGCAGCCGATCCACAAAGTACACTCGCTTGTCTTGTTCAGCTGGGTGTTGATCTTGAGCAAAAAGACTCGGTCGTTGAAATTCATGGAGTTGATAGGGATGGTTTCCGGATACCGGAAAATCCACTCGATTGTGGAAACTCAGGAACCACCATGAGGCTTCTGGGAGGCATAGTGGCTGGCTCGGGTGTTGAATGCACACTGGTTGGTGATGAGTCTCTGTCGGCACGAACCATGAAGAGAATTATTGAGCCGCTTACCCGGATGGGATGCTCCATAGATGGTCGCGATGGTGCTTATGCGCCTCTCAGCATTGGCATCCATTCCGGCATTAAGGGGATACGGTACCCGCTCCCCATTGCCAGTGCACAGTTGAAATCAGCGGTGCTGCTGGCCGGCCTTTTTGGCGAGGAACCCACCGAAGTGATTGAAGCTGTTCCGAGCAGAGATCATACCGAAAGGCTGCTTGGGCTTCAGTCGGAACCTTATGGCAGCGGTAAAATTATCAGGAGTAGCAGAAGTGACTTGATTCCTGCTCAGAACTATCGCGTGCCGGGCGATTTTTCGGCGGCTGCTTTTTGGATGGTTGCCGGAAGCATAGTAGATAATTCTGGAATAGTTCTGCCCAACACGGGGATGAATCCATCCCGCACAGCTGCCTATTACATTTTGGGCGAAATGGGCGCCGATATAAACGTCGAAAACCACTCGACGGAGGGCAGTGAACCTGTGGCAGACATCACCATAAGGCCGGGCAGCCTCAAACCAATTCAGCTCGATCCTAAACTGATACCAAACTGTATCGATGAATTGCCAGTGATTATGGTGGCTATGTGTTTCGCTGATGGCACATCAATAATTTCGGGTGCAGAAGAGCTGCGGCACAAGGAAACAGATCGTTTAGCTGCCATGCACGAGATTTTGGCATCATCAGGTGCAGAAATCGAGCTCAATGAAGACGGCATTATTATTCATGGATCCCCTTCGTTTGTGCCCCGTCCGTCTCAGTATGCTTCTTACCACGACCACCGTATGGCAATGGCTGCTGCGGTGCTGGCAAGCAGATCCTCCGGTATATCAGAGATACTGGATGCCGAATGCACCGCCATATCCTACCCCGAATTTTGGCTGCACTTCCAAAAACTTGCCGGTTAGCGTTTGACAAAGTGTCAAGTGCAATCGATTGCTATCCTAACCATGTCAATACGTCAGTTATGCATGTTTAATCGTGCAGTTGGCACTGAGGTTGCACTTATGGTACAAACACATGCTGTCTGATACAGACGCACAGCAAAAGAAAATGAATATGAGCAATTTTACAATCGATTTGGAAAAGCAGCTTTCGAAGCTGGGTCGCGATATTCAACAGTTTGTTGAAAAAGCCATACCCGCGCAGGAAGCCGTTGGAGACTTCAATCCCCACGCTGACGTGGTGGAGGGTGATAATAATTACACAGTTTTTGTGGATTTGCCCGGCATGTCGAAAAAAGAAGTGAAGCTGACCCTTAAAAACCGGGTCCTCACGATCAGCGGAGAAAGAGAATTGTTTCTTCAGGACGATGAAGAACTCCTCAGAAGTGAGCGCAAGCAAGGGGCTTTCTCAAAAGTGTTTGCAATTCCGGAGTCTGCTGATGAATCATCTGTGAAAGCTTCCTTCAGCAATGGAGTACTTAAAGTAACGCTTTTAAAAACAGGACATGAGGATGATAGCGAGGCTACCTCTATTCCAATCCAGTAACCATTTTTAAATAATAAAAGAAAACAGGAATACAATATTATGGGTAAGATTATAGGAATCGACTTAGGAACAACCAACTCGTGCGTATCAGTAATGGAAGGCAATGAGCCGGTTGTAATTCAAAATTCAGAAGGCGGACGCACTACTCCTTCCGTGGTTGCTTTCTCGAAAGACGGTGAAAGACTTGTTGGGGCTCCTGCGAAAAGGCAGGCTATTACCAACCCCGAGAAAACGGTTTCTTCAATAAAACGCTTCATGGGACGCATGTTTAATGAAGTGAAAGAAGAGATTGGGCAGGTATCGTACAAGGTTGTGAAATCGGATGACGACGGCACCGCCCGAGTGCAGATTGAAGACAGGAAGTATGCACCGCAGGAAATCTCAGCTATGGTGCTTCAAAAAATGAAGCAGACTGCTGAGGAGTATCTGGGCGAAAAGGTGACTGAGGCAGTGATTACAGTGCCGGCTTACTTTAACGATGCACAGAGAAAAGCTACTCAGGAAGCCGGGAAAATTGCCGGCCTTGACGTGAAAAGGATCATCAATGAGCCTACTGCCGCATCACTGGCGTATGGCCTTGACAAGAAAGACACCGATCAAACAATTATTGTTTACGACCTCGGTGGCGGTACGTTCGACGTGTCTGTACTCGATCTTGGCGACGGCGTATTCGAAGTAAAATCAACCAGCGGTGATACTCACCTTGGCGGTGACGATTTTGATCAAAGAATCATCAACTTCCTCGCCGATGAGTTCAAGAAACATGAAGGAATTGATCTGAGAAAAGACCCGATGGCGATGCAGCGCCTCAAGGATGCTGCCGAAAAAGCGAAGATTGAGCTGTCGAGCTCTCAGAAAACAAATGTGAATCTTCCGTTTATCACAGCGACTGACTCGGGACCGAAGCACCTGAACATTGATCTGACCCGGGCCAAATTCGAACAGCTGGTGGATGATCTTGTGAAGAGGACCATTAAGCCGTGCGAAAAAGCAATCAAGGACGCCGGGATCAGTAAGTCGGAAATTGATCAGGTTATTCTGGTAGGTGGTTCAACACGAATACCGAAGATTCAGGAGGTAGTGAAAGAGTTCTTTGGAAAAGATCCCAGCAAAGGTGTAAACCCTGATGAAGTGGTAGCTGTGGGCGCAGCCATACAAGGCGGTGTTATGACCGGTGATGTTGACGACGTAGTGCTGCTCGACGTTACCCCCCTTACACTGGGTATTGAAACCCTTGGCGGCGTAATGACCAAGCTGATTGAATCGAACACCACGATACCAACCAGTAAGAAAGAAACATTTTCGACCGCCGCCGACAGCCAAACCAGTGTTGAAATCCACATCCTGCAGGGTGAAAGGGCCAAGGCTCAGGATAACCGCACGCTGGGACGCTTTCACCTTGACGGAATTCCGCCGGCACCTCGCGGTGTGCCTCAAATCGAGGTTACATTCGATATTGATGCGAACGGTGTTCTCAACGTAAGCGCGAAGGATAAAGGTACCGGAAAAGAGCAAAGCATCCGGATTGAATCATCTTCGGGCCTTACAGATGAAGAAATCAACAAGATGAAAATGGCTGCTGAAGAGCATGCCGAAGAGGATAAGAAGGTACGGGAGAAAATAGAAGTGCTTAACAAAGCAGATTCCCTGATTTTCTCAACCAGAAAGCAGCTCGACGAGCACAAAGAAAAGATTTCGGAGGGTAACCGTACCAAGATCGAAGAGGCTGTGAGTAAGCTCGAAGAACTTCACAAAAATGAAAATGTGGATGAGATTGAAGCAGCTATCGATGAACTGAATCAGGTTTGGGCGGCTGCGTCACAAGAAATCTACCAGGCTGCGGATGCCGCCGGCGCTGAAGGTGCTGCGCAAGACGGTGCTGAAGATACTGAGGCGCAGGAAGGCGGTGACGATGCTGTAGATGCCGACTTCGAAGTTGTAGATGAAGATGATGACGACAAGAAGTAACGTCAGTATCTAAGCTAACTAAACTTTGGTAAAAGGCCTCTTCCGATAAACGGATGAGGCCTTTTTTCTTTTCTTGAACTTCAGAAAATACCTGCAGAAACCACATGAGCATGCGGTGCTTTCAGGGCCAGGATGTGATAAGTTGGTACAAGAACAACACACACTCCCATGTGGTAAAGATTGATTGAGAACTGAGAACACACACAGATTGATAAGATAGAGACATTAGCCTCCGGACGTGAAAATCCGGGGGCTTTTTTTATGTCCTGGAATCAGTTTTAGAACCACATGAGCATGCGGTGCTTTCAGGGTCGGGATGTGGTAAGTTGGTACAAGAACAACACACACTCCCATGTGGTAAAGATTGATTGAGAACTGAGAGAATACACAGATTGGTTTGACAGATAGAGAGATTGCCCGCCGGCCTGAAAACCGGCGGGCTTTTTTTATGCCCTAGAATCAGTTTTTAAAACCACATGAGCATGCGGTGCTTTCAGGGCTAGGATGTGGTAAGTTGGTACAAGAACACAACACACTCCCATGTGATAAAGATTGATTGAGAACTGAGAGCATACACAGATTGGTTTGACAGATAGAGAGATTGCCCGCCGGCCTGAAAACCGACGGGCTTTTTTTATGCCCTAGAATCAGTTTTTAAAACCACATGAGCATGCGGTGTTTTCAGGGCCGGGATGTGGTAAGTTGGTGTAAGAACACAACACACTCCCATGTGATAAAGATTGATTGAGAACTGAGAGCACACACAGATTGGTTTAACAGATAGAGAGATTGCCCGCCGGCCTGAAAGCCGGCGGGCTTTTTTTTGCCGTAACCTGGAATGGTCTTCGTAATTCGAAATTCGGTCAGGGTAAAGGTTTCTCCGAGAAAGCTCTCATTATTTCAGCTGAGTGCTTTCCGGGCAAAAGCGGGTGATAATGCTATGGAGATGTCTTTGGCAAAAGGTGTGTTTGCAAGAGCCGGAGTTTCGATCATTCATATGTATAATTTTTTTGGGGATATGAACTTCACTCAATAGATATGAACCTGATCAGTGAAGAAGCTTTTTGCACATACAGCAAGAACCACATGGTTATGCGGTGAACGGGATCTGCATTTACCATAGCTTATACCCAGAGAGACACACGTGAGCGTACATCCCAACGCTCAAAGATTTAGAACTGAGAAAACACATATTGATTAGAAAGAGACTTAGCCCGTGGGTGTGAAAACCTGCGGGCTTTTTTTTACCCTGTTGCACCGGAAGGCATCAAATCAGCTGCATAGTGGCCCATGTATGTCAATTTCGCAAAAATTAAGCGAATGGCATTGCATTTGCTCCTTATATTCGTTGAAGAGGTATCACAATGGAATACAAAGACTATTACAACATATTAGGTGTTTCCCGAGACGCTTCCCAGGAAGAGATCAAGAAGAAGTACCGGAAAATGGCGGCTAAATTTCATCCCGATAAAAATCCGGGAAACAAGAGGGCTGAAGCCAAATTCAAGGAGGTCGGAGAAGCCTACGAAGTACTCAAGGATCCTAAAAAGCGAAAACTGTATGACAAGGTAGGCAGTGATTGGAAACGGTATCAGCAGGCCGGTGCCAATCCCGATGATTTTAACTGGTCGCAATATGCCGGCTCCCAGGGCGGGGGGCAGCGTGTTAACATTAACTTCGACGATATTTTTGGTGACAGCGGTCAGCCAGGTGGAAGTGGCAGCCCATTTTCCAGTTTTTTTGAGACCATTTTTGGCGGAGGCCAATATGGCAACGGTGGCCAGCGAACCCGCAGCCGTTCGACGGCACCGCGCAAAGCGCCCGATTCGGAAGCGCGCCTCAGAGTTGATCTTGCCGACCTGTTCAACGGTGTGGAGAAATACCTGCGCATCAACGGCGACAAGGTGAAGGTGAAGATTCCAGCCGGAATGGAAGACGGAAAGAGGCTAAAGCTGAAGGGCAGGGGACGCACCCCGACAGGCATCCCGAAAGGAGATCTCTACCTGAAAATTGACGTTGAAGTACCCGAAGGATATGATCTGAAAGGTAAGGATGTGTACCAGACGGTACCCGTTCCGCTTTATAAGGCGCTGCTTGGCGGAGAGATTACCGTGCAAACCCTCGATGGTAAGGTGAAGCTGAACCTGCCTCCGGAAACCCCGTCGGGTAAGATGTTCAGGCTTCCAAAACGCGGACTGCCAGAGGTGAACAATAAGAACAGCCGGGGCAACTACTTCATCCGCACCGAGATCGACATTCCGAAGAATCTCACCATGAAAGAGAAAGAACTCATAAAGCAGCTTGCCGCACTGAGAAAGGGACAGTAGTAAAACGCGACCGGTTTCAATATTTTACGGCGCCATAATGCCGCAGGGATTATATTTGATGCCACATCCATCCCACGGGGTATTTACATTGAATCAAACATTTACACTGTATGAAGCT
The DNA here is from genome assembly GCA_003561515.1 of Balneolaceae bacterium. Classification (GTDB taxonomy): domain Bacteria; phylum Bacteroidota; class Rhodothermia; order Balneolales; family Balneolaceae; genus Rhodohalobacter. The sequence goes on along the minus strand of PWWL01000226.1, from coordinate 16,982 downwards.
ATTGACGCTCTTTTTCGCATTCACATTACTTTCTGCCGATTACTCGGAAAACAAGGGCTCAAAATGGGGCCAGGTTGGCCATTACGTAACCGGTGAAATTGCCGAATACCACCTTACCGACCGCGCAAGGGAGCGGGTGAATGAGCTGCTTGGAAACAGAACCATGGCCCGGGCAACGGTTTGGATGGACGATATCCGCTCCGACAGCCGCTACGACCATACCCGCACCTGGCACTGGGTTACTATTCCCAACGGCATGACTTACGAGGAGACCGAGCAGGAAGAGACGGGTGACATTGTCTGGGCACTGGAAACCCTGATTGCCGACCTGAAGCATGGAGGGCTCGACGAAACCGAAGAGCGTGAAAAACTGAAGTTGGTGATGCACATGATCGGGGATATTCATCAGCCGCTTCACGTGGGTACCGGCGAAGACCGCGGCGGAAACGACGTGCGTGTTCAATGGATGGGAAGTAATTCGAACCTGCACCGGGTGTGGGACAGCGACATCATAAACTCGCTGCAGATGAGCTACACGGAGCTTGCACGTGAGCTGAACACCGCAACTCCCGAGCAAATTGCCGAGTGGCAGAGCGCCACGGTACGTGACTGGGCCTACGAATCAATGACCTACCGCGACCGTATCTATGACCTGCCGGAAAACATGCGTCTCGGCTTCCAGTACCGATATGACAACAAAGACATTGTTTTCAAACGCCTGCTCCAGGCCGGCATCCGCATGGCGGGTATTCTGAATGAGATTTACGATAGGTAATGGCGCTACGAGCGCTTAAAGCTTACCCGAAGGGTCGGGACTGCGAAAAACGCGCAGCAGGTTCAAGGGAAAATCTAGTTCTGAATTTGCCTACTGCCTACTCGCAACAAACAATCGGCAATTTTCGAGTTTTTCGCTCAAGGTTTAATATGGCGCGAATGTTGATGACTAAAGTGGGAAGTCTCGCACATTGGGTGGAACACGAAATCAAATCTCTTTTATATGACCATTTCTTTGCGCATGACGAGCCGCTGGATTAGCAAGAGAGCTGTCAATTTATCTGCCCAAATAGTGAAACCAAAGACTCGTTGTTTCGTAATTAATTTGTCAAAACTTTCATATACACAACGTGTAACGGAAGTCTGACGGTGAAAAGCTTGTAGAATCATCATCAAAAAATGACGAATAAAGCGATGGAAAGAAACATGAAACCAAAATGCATCTGGACCGGCCGGAGGGATGAACGGGCCGTTGAGGTGACATTATCGTCACCGGGCAGTTTAGCCTTGAGGGCCGAAACACCCGTTCATGTTTTACCTGAATATGAGCAGCAGCTCAGGGAGTTTAACAGCGACTTTGCCAGAAACGAGCAGCGGTTTCTCTATGGGATTTTTGGCACGATATTCATGATTGTCTTCCTGGTACTTGTTGGCCTGATACTTACCGCTCTCACCTCACTGCCGGATTCGATCCTGATTATTTCCGCTGGGCTCGCCATTATCCTGTTCGGCGGTATTATTTACCGGTATCCATACAGCACTCCACAAACCGTAAAATGGCTGGGAATCGAAAAAGCGGTTAAAGTCACTCGCTGGTGCGGAATCGGCACGATCACCTTCGGCGCGGCCCTCATAATCCATGGGTTGCTCTGAGAGTCCGAGCAGCTCGCACGTCCCTGCGAGATTGGTTGATTAGTGAATCGGTTATTGGTTATCGGTTTTAGGCACCTGAAAGTTTCTGTAGCCTGCTTTCAACTCGCTAACCGGTTTCCAGAACTAAATAACCGAGCAATTATGAAGTATCTGCACTTCATAATTATTCAGTTCAACATTCTGCGGTTCTGCGGTTCCTCGGGTTCTTCTAATAAAAATTCCTCCGCATCACCTTTCTCTCCCAAACAGCTCAATCCCTGCCTGCTCATACACATCGCCGGGCAGCCAGAAGGGAGCTTCGGCGCGGTCGGCAATTTTCTGTGCGGCCAGTACAAACGAGCGAATGTAGGCCGTAATATACTCATAGTTGAGTGTGTGTGGCTCATCGGTAACCTGATGGTAGTAGTAGTTAATTTCGTCATCGAACGCTGTAAGTCCCATGCTGTAGGTAGGTGCCGGAATACCGCGTCGTGCAAATTGGACATTATCTGAACGATCGAAAAGATTTTGCTCGGGAACCGGGTCGGCAATAGCCTCAAGTCCGAATGAGTCAGCCGCCAACATCATTTCGTCATCGGCTTCGGTCCGGCCGAGTCCAATCACGGTTACCTTGGTGGTGTCGTTATAGCCGGCTCCGTCGATGTTGAGGTTGTAGACGATTTGCTCAAGTGGAATCATCGGGTTTTCAGCGAAATACCCGCTGCCGAGAAGCCCCCGCTCTTCGCCCGTCCAGGCGGCAAAGATGACGGAGCGTTTTGGAGGATGTTTGGAAAAGTACTTAGCCGCCGCTAGTACTCCTGCTGTTCCAACAGCGTTGTCGCGCGCCCCGTTATAGATATATTCACTCGTAATGGGTTCAAGATGATTGCTAACCACGCCGATATGATCGTAATGTGCAGAAAGCAGAATATGTTCATGCTTCAGGTTATCATCGGTTCCCTCGATAAATCCAACTACGTTACGGCTGTAGAATTTTTCTGATTCAGGCCCAAGTACAGACAGAGACGCCATGGTACCGCTCACGGTATTGAAGTGAGGTTTCAGATTGTGTCGCACAGAATTCAGCCAAAGATGGGGAATATCGGTTTCTTCGCCGGTCTCATTATCCATAACCGCTATGCGCTCGCCGCCGAGGAAATTGACCAGAAATTGCCACGGAAACTGCGGATTTGTGAAAAGCTCAACGAGACCGGCGGCACCGGCTTCGGCGGCCCACTCAATTTTCTGTTGTGACGTAGAAAATAGCTGCTGTGGAGATGTCTGTCCCGGCAGCCCTGCCTCGGCAACAACAATTTTACCCTCCACATCAACCTCATTAAGCTCTGTACGCGATGCATATTCCAGGAAGATAATTTCAGCATCCAGTTCACCGCGAACGCTGTTCATGGCTACAAAATCTTGGTTCAGTATGAACACAGAATCGCCTGCAGCAAATGAGGCTTCTTCTGGCGAGAAGAAGCGCTGGAAAGGCACATTCTGAAAATAGCTATCGTGTCCCGGAACCATGCCGATGCCTTTGGTCTGAAACCACGTGGCGATGTACCGGGAAGCAATATCCAGTTCGTTGGAACCTGTATCACGTCCCAGGAATTCATCGGCAGCAAGAAAGTAGATGTTAAACTCAACCTGATTTTGTGGGATAATTTCCTTAATTCGCTCGGTATAATCGCTCTGCGCAACAACCAAGCTGCAGAGTTGAAGGCTGATAACGAGGAACAGCAGAAATGATGTAGTTCTTTTCATCGAAGTTAATGTGTGTGGTTTTGATCCGGGATCGTGAAAAACGGTTAAATAATCTTCGTCTAAGTATTTACTACGGTTTTTTCCCCCATATGTTTTTGGCAACGGGCAAAATTACGACTACAAACAGGATTATTGAAGCGATGAGGATAATACTTTGTTCTGGAACTTCAAAACCCGGCACCGCACCTAAAGCTCTGAACAGGTTCGTTACACCCATAAGCAGTGTTAAATAAACCACAACTCCCATGAGGATGTTATAGAGAGGCCCATTTCTGTGAGCGGCTGGAAGCACATCCTTGTGATTCATCATCAAAAATAGAAGTACGGATATCAGGGGCAAAATTACACCATTCAGAGCCTGGGCCAAAATAATAGCGGGTACCGGGCGTACCTGGAGGAAACCGAAAATGAGTCCAATACTCAGCACACCGGCCCAAACAGAGCGGAAGCGAATACCGGTTTCGATCCAGCGGTTGTCCGTTGGTTCCGAGCCGAGTATTGATCGTGCTGTGATAGCCGCTGCGAGGGCTGCCGTAAGCGTAGAGCTGAGTCCTGCACCGAACAGGCCAACACCGAGAAGCAACTGACCGCCGGCTCCGAGATGCACCGTCAATGTTTCCGCAAGTCCTTCAAATGAGAATTCATCGGCGATAACGGTTCCCGTCAGCAGTACAGTTGCCGAGATAAATCCACCCAGGAATATGGCCACAAAAAGTCCGGCTTTCATTTCGGCAGGAGTCTGGTTGTGTTTAAGTCCTGAGCCTAAGAATAGATTGTAGGGAACCACGGTAGTGCCGATGAGAGCAAGAACCAGAATTTCACTGCCCTGTGGGATGCCGGGTCTGAAGCCCGCCAGTATGGATGGAAACGAATGGGGAATAGAAAGTGCCGTGATCACAAAACAAAAGCCCATAACCGCGACCATAACCCCAAGTATGATCGCAATTTGGCGGATAGTACCTTTCCAAAGCAGTAAGCCTGACCCCACACCTATGGCTGCAACAACAAGTTCGGGTGAGATCTGATCCGATATCAGGCTAACCCCAGCTGCGGCTCCCAGGATATTACCGGCCTCGAATGCTGCACAGCCGGTTAGTATAGCAATAAGCGCCAGCCATAATACGAGTTGGCCTCCTTTTGATGATCCGTACTGCATGCGCATGGTTTCACCCAGGTTTCTGCCCGATACGGCAGTGATTCTGGCAGATGCTTCCTGAAGTACGTAGCAGGCAATCGTGGAAAAAAGGAGAGCCCACAAAAGACTGTATCCGAAGCCTGTACCGGCTGAAGCCGCGGTTGTAACCGTTCCTGGGCCGATGAAAGCGGCAGATATTACTGACCAGAAAAGGATATGTAAAAGACGTTGTTTCAGTTTGTATGTGAGGTCTGAAGTTTGATACGGCTCAATACGTTCGTTAGCACATTCAACGGTTTACTGAAAACATAAGAAAAACTATGTTCCCGGAAATAGCGTTGTTACATAAGCATGCAGGAACTGCGAATAAAGATCTCGGAACTTTGATTTAAAACCCGCAAATTAGCATAAGATGGGCAAGAAAGTAACATTGCTGGGTGTTGCACTCCTCATTTTTGGAGGGTGTACGTTATTTCGGACTGCCGCTCCTGAGGAAGTGGGCACATACGAGAGTTACGCCGGTTCGGAATTGGTTAGAGACAAACTGAAAGAGAGCTTTGATTCCGTTAAAAGAATACACAACAGCGTACTCTACAATACGTTCGTGCTTAAGCCAGCTGCACACGGCACCGTTGATGAATTACAAGGAGAAAGTCTTCATGAACTCGCCGAACACACTATTACAGATGATCACTCTACTGCAGGTACGGCGATTGTGCTGGGAAATCGTTACGGCCGAACTACCATGATAACGGCTTCCCACACGGTCACATTTCCCGACACAATCTGGCACTATCGCGAAAATGAGATCCCGGGACAGTTACCGATAGTGGAGGCGGTGTCTGTGAGATACTCCGCTCATCACTTTTTATTTGGGGAAGATGGCATCATACATTTTGAGCTTGCCGTGAATGATGCGCGCAGAGATCTGGCACTGCTTGTACATACGTGGAATGATGATAATACTCCTGACTTAAAACCGCTGGATGTAGCCCCGGGCAACCATGAACGTCTTGACTGGGGCGACCTTGTGTATGCACTTGGTTATCCACGCGGTGTGCAGATGATGACGCGTGGCATGGTTAGCCTAACCTCAATATCACCGAGACGCAGCTTTGTAGTCGACGCCTCATTCAATCGCGGCTTTAGCGGCGGTGCACTGTTTACAGTGAATGCCGATGGTTCGGGAATTGAATGGGTTGGCATTCTATCTGCCGCATACGGTGAAACAGAATATTTTTTGTCTCCGGGAAGAATATCCGACAGTGAGTATAATCCGGATATCGAATACGATGGGCCCGTCTATCTTCAGCGCGCAAACAGAATAAATTATGGCATAACCTACGCAGTGGGGATGGATGAAATCGGTGCCTTTTTTCGTGAGAACAGAAGTGAAATACGACGGGAGGGGCTTACCGTTCCCAGTATACCCTAGAGCTGATGAATGTCGCACTCGATGCAATTATTAGCTTCTTACAGAAATTTCTGGAAGTCATCTTATCAGTTTCTGAAGAGCTGTGGTTATGTTGAACACTCATGCCAGCCGATAATACAAACCTATTTCGTGGTAAGCGATCTTTCAAGAGTGAGCGGGATGGGATGCGATCATCCAAAAAATCCGGGTGGAATTCGAATTGAGGCGGCCATATTATAAAGGTTCTGATCAATAAACGGAAAACTCTCTTCATCCTGATGAAAAAACTATTTCTCGTAATCTTCTCTGCAGCAGCACTTTTCCTTATCGCGTACTGTTCGCCGGCTGATGAAACAGCCGGTAATGATCTGCTTATAGTAAATGCTTTGATTGCAGATGGTACCGGGAGTGAGCCTTACCCGGGCAGCATCCTGGTGAGAAACGGAGTGATTGTACGGGCAGGTGATTTCAGTACGGAAGATGTGGTGGCTCGCAAAATCGTTGATGCCGAAGGACGCATAGCTTCACCGGGTTTTATCGACACTCACTCACACGGAAACCTGCTCGATACTCCCCGGTTCAACAATTTCCTGGCTATGGGAGTTACCACAATCAGTCTGGGGCAGGATGGCCGCAGTCCCGGCAATGACGATGTTGAGGCATGGATGGATGAGGTAAGCGGGGCCGGTACGGGGGTTAATGTGGTACACTTTTTGGGGCACAATTCTCTGCGTCAGCTTGCAGGTGCACCCCGGGAGAGCGGACTGGATCAAAGCTTTATTGAGGACATGCAGCGAATGGTAAGCAGGGGAATGGAAGCAGGGTCTTTTGGGCTTACCACAGGGCTGGAGTATGACCATGGCACATTTGCCGATATGCCGGAGCTGGTTGCCCTTGCTGAAACTGTGGCTGAGGCCGGCGGCCTGGTGATGAGCCATATGCGCAGCGAGGATGACGACAGAATTGAGGAGTCGGTTCGTGAACTGATTGAACAGGGCAGGGGATCGGGAGCGGCGGTTCATGCTTCACATCTGAAAATTGTATTCGGCAATGATCCGGCCCAGGCAGAAGAAATACTTGCCATTATGGATGAAGCCAGGGAACAGGGGGTAGCCATCACCGCCGATGTGTATCCGTATACGGCAAGTTTTACAGGCATTTCCATCGTTTTTCCGGACTGGGCACTGCCACCCAACGATTTTGATGAGGTTGTAGAAACGCTTAGGGAAGAACTTGCAGAGTACCTTAGAAACAGGGTTAACCGCAGAAACGGCCCGGAAGCAACCCTGTTCGGCACCGAACCCTGGGCAGGCATGACACTGGCCGATGTTGCAGCTGAACTGGACAAGCCGTTTGAGGATGTACTGATCGATGATATCGGTCCGCGCGGTGCAAGCGCAGCCTATTTTGTGATGAATGAGGATGTAATGCAGCGTTTTCTTACCGACCCGCATGTGATGGTAAGCTCCGATGGCAGCCCCACGATGAGACACCCTCGCGGCTATGGAAGCTTTGCAAAAATTATCCGGGAGTATGTAATCGCGGAAGAGCTGTTCCCTCTCGAAGAAGCAATACGGAAAATGAGCGGATTACCGGCAGAAACGCTTGGCTTGTCAGATCCTGTCAGAGTTCAGATTCCAAGGGGACTGATCCGGGAAGATTTTGCCGCCGACATCCTGCTTTTTCATCCCGAAAATGTACGGGACGAAGCCACGTTTGAAGAGCCACATCTTCTTGCAAAGGGATTCGACTGGGTGTTTGTTAACGGCGTTGCGGTGATCGAAGAAGGCGAATTGAATGAGGAGGTTCCCGCCGGAGTAATCCGCCGGCTGAATTGAGATTTTGCCGGATTTACGGTAGCCGTTTTTCTCTACAACGAATAGCCGATCACGTTTGGACTTTTGCCGGTGATCATCCATTTTCATTCCGAACCTTAATTCCACACAACTGACCCCATGGTTACATTAACCCGGATTCTGATCCTGATTCCGACTGCGCTGATTTTTCTATTGTCTGGCTGCACTCAGCCCGACTACGACCTTCTCATCACCAATGCCAGTATTATTGACGGATCGGGTTCTCTAGCTGCCGACGGCCACATTCTGGTTCATGACGGGATGATTGTACGTGCCGGTGATTTTGATATCTCAGAAACACGAGCCGCCAGAACCATCGACGCCGCCGGGCGTACCGTTACACCCGGTTTTGTGGACGTGCATTCGCGCGGGGTTCCGCAGGAGACTCCCCGATTCGACAACTTTCTGTCGATGGGCGTGACCACCATCACCCTGGGCCTGATCGGGCGCAGTCCCGGCGAAGACCGTGTCGGGGAGTGGATGGGTGAGGTTGACGCTGTTGGAACAGGGCCAAATGTGGTGCACTTTACAGGCCACAGCACGCTCCGGAACCTGGTAGATGCACCCCGGCGATCAAATCCCGGTGAAGAGTATATCTCCCGGATGAAGGAGATCCTGGAAGCTTCGATGGAAGCGGGGTCTTTCGGGATTTCGTTCGGGCTTGAGTTTGAGCCTGCGAGCTACGCAGATAAAAATGAACTGGTGAAACTGGCGCGCAGAGCGGGTGAACATGGCGGCATGGTGATGGGCCATGTTCGCAGCGAGGATGACGATCGGATTGAGGAATCGGTTCAGGAGATGCTGGATGTGGCACAGGAAGCGGGCACAGATTTGAATATCTCTCACCTGAAAATCGTGTATGCTAATGACCCTGTACGGGCTGAGGATGTGCTTTCACTGATGAATGATGCACGGGATGCGGGACTGACAGTGACAGCCGACCTCTATCCGTATGTAGCCAGTTTTACAACCATCGGCATTGTGTTTCCGGAGTGGGCGCGGCCGCCAAACGATTTTGATGATGTTGTCGAAGAACGACGCGATGAATTGGCTGAATATCTCCGGAACCGGATTACGCTTCGTAACGGCCCTGAAGCGACCCTCTTCGGTACCGAGCCCTGGACCGGGATGACGCTGGCCGAGGTGTCTGAAGAACTTGGTAAACCCTTTGAGTATGTGCTGATTGAGGATATCGGACCTGAAGGTGCCAGCGCCGCCTATTTTGTGATGAATGAGGAGGTGATGCAGCGTTTCCTGGTCGACCCGTATGTGATGGTTAGCTCCGATGGCGGACCTGAAATGCGTCACCCAAGAGGCTATGGCAGTTTTGCCAAAATTATCCGGAAATATGTGAATGAGCTGGATCTGCTCGGACTCGAGGAAGCCGTGCATAAAATGAGCGGTCTGCCTGCGCAAACTCTTGGGCTCACGGATCCGGGAAAAACCGTGGTTTCGCGCGGACTGATCCGAGAAGGCTTTGCTGCCGACTTGCTGATTTTTGATCCCGATCGCGTACGTGATACGGCCACATTTGAAGAGCCTCACAGCTTTGCGGCCGGGTTTGAGTGGGTGTTTGTGAATGGTGTGGAAGTGATTGAGGATGGGGAGCGAAATGGGAACTTGCCTTCGGGTGTGATAAGAAGGCGCTGATTTTAGCAGTAGGCAGCGGAGCTGCGCGCGAGCGCTCATCCGGAGCTCCGCTCCGGATGAGGCCAGCCAGCTCTGCTGGCAGTCATAGCTCGAAGAGCGTGACGGGAATCAAGGCATCCAGTCCCATATAATTCCGCGCTGAGGAATACCGCCAGTCTTCTTCATGATCCACATATCCTCGTTTTACGGGATTTTGATGGATATACTCTATTTTCTGGATCATCATCCTGTCACCATAGATGTGTTTGGGATGATAGCCCTCTTGCCAGAATTGATGGTCCGAATCTGTATGTGATGGGTTTTTGGCTTTTCTCAGTTTATGAAGATGAAAATAGTGTCCGTTATCTATCAACAGATCGATGATGGCACGGGCAGTCCACGATTTGAAGGCCTGCATTCTGGAGGGCAGCTTATTCGACTGCACGACCAAATGAATGTGATTTTCCATAATGACGTAGGCATACAGTCTGGTATCTCTTTTTTTCTGAAGAAATAAAAGCGCGTCCAATACAATCTGAGTTGCCTCTGGAATGGCAAACAGAGGGTAACCCTCAACAACGGAACTGGTGATGAAGTATGGATAGTCCGGGTCGTACACGCGGTTTCGTGAACGTGCCATGGGTATCTCCTGATTTGTGTGTGATAACGAGTTCTCTTTTCTGTAAGAACCGGGAAATGGGATTTCCTTACAGTTTTTTTGGAAAATTTTTACGAAGACAATTCCGGCCACGGGCAGGCCGGGTTTCAGGCAGCGGAGCTGCCATTGCTCGTGGCGCAGTGGAACTGCGCACGAGAGAGGAGTTCCTGAAAAGGCAAGGTTTGTGATAATTTGGTTGATGGCCTGCTAAATTGTATGTAAACAGGCAGAGTGCAATACAATTCAGTTAAGAGTCAGTCAGCTTTTTTAATACTTCAGACTTATATGTCCGGCTCACGGGCAGTTCATTCCCATTAATACATACTGCCGAGCTACTAAAGCTATGGATATGCTCGTGGTTGACAATGAATGACCGATGTATTCTAAGGAATGTTTCAGGCAGGGCTTTTTCAAAAGATGAGATGGTAGCCCTTGTAGCAACAGATTTTTTTGAAGTGTGAATATTTACGTAGTCACTCAGGCTTTCGATATAGAGAATATCATTCAGTTTTATTTGTTGATTTGCCCGATCTGCTTTTACAGTTATGAAGTCCGTTTTAAGCGCCTCTTTCTCACTCTCAAGCTGTTTCACTCTGAATTCATTATCCAATATGCGTCTGTATAAAAGATAAAAAGCTTTAAGCAGTACAATTAGATAGATGGTAAATCCAAGAACGAAAATATTGGTCATTATTGGGTCAAGCTCTCCTAAATTGTAATTAGCTATGATGATAAATGAAAGGGTTACAACAACCATCTGCAGGTATAGAGAAGCGATTAAAGTGTAAACTGTATAAAGAGTAAATCGAATATAGTCGCCCTTCATCAAAAAGGAGGGAACGAGGTAGTAATTGAAAAGATAGGAAGTTGCCATTGCCACGGGAAGAAGAAATGCAACAAAATAGACGCTGTTCACATAGTTGCCATAGGTATGCCCGAAACCGACCACCAAAATAATAAAGCTTACAACCCAGAATAGTATGTGTTTCGATATTTGAATCATGAAGTATGAAAGTGATGAAATATCAGTATAAATACAGGTTTTTTCGATGAACGACAGGTTTTGTACGGGATACTACATTGATTAACCCTGCTTGATTAAGATACTTTAAATGTGAACATTCATTTAAAAATCAGACAGCATGAAAGATATATTTCTTATGGGTGGCCCGCTCTTCATGGGTATCTTAACTATAATTTTGATTACGGTAATTGCTATTGCAGTTTACTGCTTTATACAAAAAAGAAAAGAAACATCAGGTGGTATTTCTGTCGGGGTAGTAAAAGAGATCGGCCTTTTCGCGCTTATTTTTGGTGTATTTGGTCAGTTTTTAGGACTCTATAGCGCTTTTAGTACGATAGAAAGGGCAGGTACGGTATCACAGGAGCTGTTGGTATCCGGACTGAAAATTTCATCTATTACAACTATATACGGTTTGACAATCTGTTTGACGGCGTGGTTGCTTTATTTTGGGTTAAAAATGACCGGCATTAAAGAGGAAAGCTGAAGCTTTAGGAATTGCTTACGGGGCTTTTTCTAAAGATTGGAGGTAGAGTTGAATCTTCGCCAGCGCAATGGCATTAGAACCACAGCAGCAGAGCTGCCCGGGCTCGTGGCGCAGTGGAACTGCGCACGAGTGTGGGTTGGCAGGTGCAAAAGTGTAGTGGTTTTTATTTTTCTCGCCAGAAAAAGACTTCTTCAACCGTCAGGTCAAACTCACGTGAAATACGAAAAGCCAGCTCAAGCGATGGGAAGTACTTGCCGCTCTCGATGGCATGTATGGTTTGGCGGGTCACTCCGGTTCTGTCGGCGAGATCTTGCTGAGTCATCTCGTTGTTTAAAAACCTCAGCTTGCGGATCCTGTTTTCAATTACCGGCTGCTTCATTTCAAACCATTTTCCGGTAATAGTAAATCATGGATGAACGCCTGATGAAACTTGCGGTAAGCAGGGTAATTAATAGAATATGAAATAGCAGTGCACCTTCAGTAAGCCTGGTCATTGGAAAAGCCTGCGGGGAGTCGCCAACCACGATGCCGAACAGCACATTCCCTAAAATCAGTACCAGTATTACCATGACAAAATTATAGGCGTACTTATAACTGAAGGCCTGTATCATAACATCACGTTCGTCCTTATCAACTTTGGCCTTGCTCTCTATGATGCCGATGAGTATTTCTACTGCCAGCGCTATCCAGAAAAGGTTGACAAATATTTTTACCACAAGCGACGAGTAGTCGGGAATCGCTTCAGGCCAACCAAAGACAAAAATCAGATAGATAACCAGGATGGATATGGTTGTTCCAAGAGAGGTCCAACTGAGAAGTTCCTGTTTCGACATGGCAGTTTTCCTGTTAGGGTTAAGATTATAAACCCGCTTACGGTCATGTAAAAAAATTGTTACATAGTGTATGGAATTATTTACATGATTGGGTGGTAGTACGGATGAATGATGGCTCTTGTCGGAGGATAGTTAACAGAACATGTTGTGGACTTTTCGGCAGCGGAGCTGCCCGGGCTCGTGGCGCAGTGGAACTGCGCACGAGGTTGGAGGCTCGCGACATAGTGGAGCTGCGCTCGAGAATTGGCGGTATGTGATTGATTATCTTTGGCGTCTCAATCTTTTCTTGTTGGATCTGCTCTTTCCGGGCCGTGAACTTTTTCTTCTGTTTCTGCCGGGAGAAGGTTTGCGATGTTGTTGCTTTTCAGGCTCAGGAGGATTGTGATCTGTAAGAGGAAATTCATGATTATCCATGACCGGGATATTTTTCCCGATCAGTTTTTCAATATCGCGGAGATACGCTTTTTCTTGTGCGTCACAAAAAGAGAGAGCTGTGCCGTCAGACCCGGCGCGGCCGGTTCGCCCGATGCGGTGCACATAGGTTTCCGGGATATTGGGGATTTCATAGTTGATTACGTATTGCAGTTCATCCACATCGATGCCGCGGGCAGCGATATCAGTGGCCACCAGCACGCGGGTTCGCTGATCCTTGAAATTGCCCAGAGCTTTCTGCCGGGCAGTTTGCGACTTATTCCCATGTATGGCTTCTGCCTGGATATTACGCGCATTCAGGAGTTTTACAACTTTGTTGGCACCATGCTTGGTACGTGTGAAAACGAGTGCTGAAGTGATTTCGTCATCCTCTAAAACATCGAGCAGCAAATGTTTCTTATTGCCCTTGTCCACAAAGTAGATCTCTTGCCGGATGGCATCAACGGTTGAAGATTCGGGCGTTACTTCCACTTTCACCGGGTTGTGAAGGATGGAGTTCGAGAGTTTAACAATCTCGGGCGGCATGGTTGCAGAGAAAAACAGGGTCTGTTTTTTTCGGGGGAGAGCCGCTAATAACTTTTTCACATCGTGTATGAAGCCCATGTCGAGCATGCGATCGGCTTCATCGAGAACAAAAATTTCAACATCAGAGATTGAAATAAATCCCTGGTTTATCAGGTCGAGAAGGCGGCCCGGGGTTGCGGTTAAAATATCAACACCCTGCTTCAGCTTTTTAACCTGGCTTTTCTGGTTTACTCCACCAAAAATTACCGCGGTATTCAGGCCTATATACCGGCCATAATTTTGAAAACTTTCATCAATCTGTATCGCCAGCTCACGTGTTGGCGTAACAATCAGGCTGCGGATTTTTTTGTTTCGATCTCTGTTCGTGTCTCTGTTGAGTTTTTCAAGAATTGGAATTGCAAATGCTGCCGTTTTACCGGTACCTGTTTGTGCACAGGCTAAAAGGTCGGTGCCCTTGATTGCAATTGGAATAGCTTTGGATTGAATGGGAGTGGGTTCGGTGTATCCTTCTTCTTTTAATGATCTGAGGATTGGATCAGTTAGATTCAGCGAATTAAATGTCATATAGGGGATAAAAATGAAAAAAGCCCGCTTTCAAATTAAAAGCCGGGCTTAAAAAAGTGAGCTGAAAGGTATGGAATAATATTGGAATTTCTGTATTTAGTTCTAATTCCGGGAAGATGCCGCTTGATCTGCGGATCTTTTCAAGAGAACTTTTTACCTCTCATTCCAATCAGGCGTGGGATATCGCGGTTCGGCCTCTGCAACCTCATCAGGCCAGACAATTACTTTCCGGCCGTTCTGCCACTGGATGAAGAGTCCGTCGTTGGCAACCTGGTAGCCCCGCTCATCCACTGCGTAGTTGCCGAAAATGGTTTGGATTTCGAGGTTCAGCAGCACAGTCCTGATAGCATCCTGGTCCAGCGATCCGGCCCTCTCAATCGCTTCACGGAATATCAAGCAGCTGCCGTAAGCACCGGCGGCATGGAAGCTGGGTTCCAGGTTGAACTTGCTCCTGTATGCTTCCACGAATTCATCAATTCCGGGGTAGGGAAGGCCGGGCTCCCATGCCGACAGGCCGTAGGCGTATTCACCATCAGAACCGAGCTCTTCCTGGAAGCGGCTTACCGCACCGGAAGTGCCGAACATCTTCACATTCACATCCATCTCCTTCATCCGGCGCACAACGGTTATAAAATCGTCGAGTGGGGAGGCGGCCATGGCCAGCACCTCTACATTCTCGTCTTTTACCTGCCGCAGAATATTCCTGAAATCGGTGGTCACCGATTCGTAGGTTTCCATAAATACCACTTCCATCCCTTTTTGAGTGGCTAGCTCAACCGCGCCGTTTCCTGCTGCGCACGGAAAAAGGGCATCCTGCTGAATGATTCCGACCCGTGTAAGGCCGCGATCGTGTGCCATCTCAATCAACCCCGCAAGAAAAAGCTCCGCCGGAGGAAGAACCATGAACAGATACTCACGTCCCTGTTCCCAGATCGAGGTGGTTGCTGCCAGAGGTGATACATGCACCATCCTGTGCCGCTCCGTAACGGGAGCAACGGCCTCGGTCAGTGTGGAGCCGTATGGACCCATCACAAGATCCACGCCATCTTCAGTTATCAGCTGTTCGTAAAATGAATTGGCCGTATCAATATCCGAGCGGTCATCATAAATTAGAAACTCAACCTGCCGATTCAGGAGCCCGCCCTGCTCGTTGATGTGATCCTGGCAGAGCAGATAGCCGTTCATGGCTGCCTGACCCTGTGTACTTAATGAACCGGATTGCGACATCGTGGCGCCGATGGTGATTGGTGATTCCGGCTGGCAGGCGTTCAGGAATGAGAAAGCCAGTATAAAAGATGTGATAGCTGTGTAGAACGGGATTTTTGAACTGGTCATAAGCTGCATTTGATGAAGTATTCCGTAAAGTATAAACGATAAGAGTTAATTCAACAAACAGCTTTTGGTTATTAAGAGGCAGGGAATCAGACCACTAAAAAAGAGGTTTAGGGAAAGACAATGCTTTTGTAACACCTGCGTCATATCCGATTTAACGGGAGGTGTTCGGTTGCTAAAACACAGGAATTCAGATTAACTGACCATTCATACTGAAAAGGTATAATAACTCTGATACTTCTCACGGTGTATCGTTATTTTTAACAGGATGTTCGAAAATAAGGAACCTTGCATGTTAAAATCTGAAGTTTACAATACAATCGAAGATTAAACCCAGTGCTGGATGTTGAATAAAATGATTTTTGGCGGCCTGTCAATGATTTTTCTGAGCATGATACTATCATGTTCGTCTCAATCGGTTGACATTCATGATATTGTTGTAGTTGAACCTGCTGATCAGGATCACTTTTCAGATGCTTTCGAGATCAATCAAACACTTGGGAGAGGAATTAATCTCGGTAATGCGCTCGAAGCACCCAATGAAGGTGAGTGGGGATTGATGATAAATGAGGCGTACCTGGATGAAATAATTCAAGCGGGATTTGAATCAGTGCGCATACCCATACGCTGGAATGCCCATGCCCTGGAAATGTTTCCGTATTCGATTCATGAATCATTCCTTGAACGGGTGGATGAGGTAATTGGCTGGGCTCTAGATCGCGATCTTGCAGTCATGATCAACATCCATCACTACAACGAATTGATGGAGCAGCCACAGGACCATCGGGATCGCTTTTTGAAACTTTGGGAGCAAATTGCTGCGCACTATAAAGAGTACCCGGAAGAACTGGTATTCGAGATTTTGAACGAACCTCATGATAATCTTACTCCAGATATATGGAATATTTTTTTGGTTGATGCGCTCGCCATTATCCGCCAATCCAATCCAAAACGGGTTGTTGCAATAGGCACAGCTAACTGGGGTGGATTTGGGAGTTTGCAGGATCTTGAGTTACCGGCCAACGACCGTCAGATTATCACCACCGTTCATTATTATGACCCATTTCATTTCACGCACCAGGGTGCAAGCTGGGTTGGAAGTGAAGCCGATCAATGGCTGGGAACTACATGGGATGGCACAGATCAGGAATCAGCAGAAGTGGACAGCGATTTTGATGCTGTAGAAGAGTGGGCCCGCAACCACGATCGACCAATACACGTTGGAGAGTTCGGAGCTTTCAGCACTGCTGATGATCTGTCTCGTGAGAGGTGGACTGCGTATGTACGTGAAGCTTCTGAAAATCGACAGTTTAGCTGGGCGTACTGGGAGTTTGGATCAGGGTTCGGCGCCTATGATCCCGGTACCGGGACATGGCGTGATTATTTGCTTCGGGCACTAATACCCGATAGCCCGGCGATTGAATAAGGCTTCTGAACTCGATTTTTTAAATTGCTTCGTTTTTGTTTTCTGATTCACCAACGCAAAAATCAAAAATTCCACTTCACAGACCCCGCAATCACACTGCCCGCATTCGAGAATACCGAATCATCGCTCCCCGCAAAGATCTGTGCCAGGATGTTAACATCAATATCCTGAGTGAGTGAATGGGTGATGGATGGTGAAATAAAAACGGCCCGCTCATCGGGATACAAGATCAGGGCGAGCGAACCGTCCCAGACCGGGTTGAACGGGTAGCTTCCAACTG
>PWWL01000265.1 GCA_003561515.1 Balneolaceae bacterium | reverse complement strand
CGAAAATACTTCTGCGAAGAGATCATCAACCGCGAAGCACTGCTTCGCAATGTCAATGCCTGGATTTTTGCAGAGTTGAAGAAATAAAAAAAGAGCCGGACTCAAAACGAATCACGGCTCTAAATACGTGTCGGGGCGACAGGATTTGAACCTGCGACCTCTCGGCCCCCAGCCGAGCGCGCTACCGAGCTACGCCACGCCCCGAACTTTTGTCAGAACAATAAAACTATCGCTATTTTGCAGAAATAACAACGAAAACTATTCATCAAAATATGAGCTGCTCCCTAACCATCTGTTCTGACGGCAAAACTGTCCGCAGGTGTAATATTTGGGGGAAATTGTCTTTTTCAAAACGATTAGGTGCCTTTCTATGAGAGTAAAAACAATTTCATAGATCAAGCTTTCCTCATGCTCTTCTCACGATTCGGTTCGTGATAGTCACACGTTATATACAAATAACAAAGAGTTAACACATTGATAACAAAGAAGCGGGAAGTTGAGGGATTAATAAATTTTAAATAAAACCATCATTTATGAGAATCTCGCTTTTAAAATTCTTCACTGTACTGGTACTTGCTCTCGGATTGATAGCATGTGTTGACACACTCGACACCGGAGTTGATGAAACCAGTGGTTCCGATGGAGATGAAAACGGGGAAACGACCCCGCCGCCGGCTGCAGAGGCAGAATTGATTTACTTCTGGTTTTTTGACGGTGACCTTGCCAACAACACCGAGCTGGAAACCATCGATGCTACATTTCCATCGGAAGAAAATGAAGCTTTTATCGAGTTCATTTCTGCACTTGAAGGCTATCCCAATACAAACCGAGAAGCATCTATGGAACGCCGCAACCGGCCAACCGACATCAATTACAGGGCGGAAGGCAACAACAATGTGGATTATGAAGATGCCGAAGGTGATATGAGGGCCATCCAGGTCAGAGATCCGTTTACCGGGTCGAATGGTGAAAACACTATGATTTTTCACCTGCCGACCACCGGGTATGAAGACGTCGTTTTCTCTTTGGCATCGAAAGACGAAGACGCTGCAGAAGGTCTGATTTTCGACTACTCGGTAACCGACGGCAATCCGGAGTGGATCACAGACGGGCTCGACAATAACCAGCTTTTCCAGGAGTTAGAAACGGACGAGTACCGGCTATTTGTGCTCGACTTAATCGGCATAGAAGCGGCGAATAACAATCCCGATTTCAAAATCCGGGTACGCTTTGATGTGGCGGATGGCGAAGTTAACGAAGGAGACAGAGTAACGTTCAATAACGTGGCTCTTGATGGGGTGGCAATAAATTAAAACAGCATCTCTTCTAAGAGGCTGAGAAAATACGCCGCCTTGATTTGTTTCAAGGCGGTTTTTTTTGGACAGTGTGTGTGAATATCTTGAATATTATTCAAGAGATCATGGAACGGTTGGATGAGCCAAGAAGGCGCGAAGACACAAGGGTACACGAAGCAGATTTAGATCAAACCTAAAACCTGCATTATTATGAACCGAACTACTTCTTCTCTCAAGCGTGAATTCTTCGTGCTTTCATGCTTTGTTGGCTCAATTAATTCCTATACCTGAATCAGGTTGTTCAGTCCCGATATCGAAGCTGAAAGCGGGATTCAGAATCGAGTGTTACTCTGGCCTCCACTTTATTCGAAAATGGATTCACATTGGAATCCGCCCGGCACTTACCACCTTCTGCATCACAAATGGCCAGCTCCCACTGATTGCCGATTGCAACAGGCCCGGTGTACCAGTTATCTTTCCCGTCGGGGGCAATGTCGTTTCTGTAGTATAGTGTCAGGTTTCCGTGAACGGGTCCATTACTTGATGTGAACATCCATTCGCGCTGGATACCGTTAAGGGATACATTTTCCGGCAACTCTGCAACGGTAACCGATATAGTGGTGCTTTGATCTGAATTAGCCGCTTCAAATGCGGCAATTGTCCAGCCCGCTGAATCGGTAAAGAGAATTCTCTCTCCACCTGAGCCTGAAAGAATCGTTGCTTCGGCCTGGTAAAGGTCTCCTTCTACGGGATTGAGCAGACGGTCGAGGTAGGCATATCGGAGTTCAATGTAGTCAAGGAGGTTTTCGGCATGCAGGTGAAGCAATCCCGGTTCTCCATGATGCTGACGTTCATTCAGTATGAAACGGTCATCACCCGGCTGTAGCTCCATCCAGGAGGTTATTACGCTTTTATGAGCATCAATTTTTTCCCTGAAATAATCGTGCGTAAATACGTCGGTAATCAGGTACTCTATTCTCTGAAGCAGCTGATCTTTCAGCTGAGGCGTTTCGAGAAAAGAAGAAATGAGCCGGTTATCCCATCCTCCGTCATCAATCGGGTATTCGTATGCAAAAAAGTCGCTCAGCTGCCTCAGGCCATTTCCATACTGACCCAGCTCACGGTTTTCCGGCACGTTGTCGCGCTCGTTCCTGCCGAAGCTGAGATCGTGATCCCATGGTATAAACTTCCACTTACTTCCAGATGAGGGACTTTTGTAGAGCCAATAGTCGTCTCCATAGGCATCTACATCCCCGATGATATAATGAACTGCAAGCCAGTCGATGAAATTTTCTGCTTCCACTTTCTCCAGAAATCCTGAATAAAACTGATCGCCCGGCGGAGTGTCGTGCACCCATTGCAGGAATTCGGTGAGCGCGTTCCAGTCGGATGTCCAGCGGCTGTCAAATGCCTGCGAGAGAAACTCATTCACATCAGGTTCGCTTCCAACATCGTGGCCAAACATCGACTGTCTTTCGAGTCCGAGAAGATGATTGTTTCTTCGGGTGAGATCGCGAACCATTGTGCCGTTTGGATTGAGACCGTTTTGTGACAGCAGAACTTCATCCACCCTCTGAACGTGAATTCCAAGACCTTCATACTTCCGGTTGATGTAAAGCGCAAAGTAGCGGGTTTTGGATGCTGGCTGACCCAGTTCGTGGAACATATCCCAGGCCAGTTTTTCACGCATTCCGGAGGGATCAGTATACATCGAGTTCAGGTTCATTCGCGAGCTGTTGAAAAGAAAGGGCTGCTCATGCTCAAAACGGATATTGAACGATTTCCTGGGATGGTAGCGGCTGGTGTTTCCTCTGAACCGGAAGCCATCTCTGAGCGTTCTGATGCGGCCGTTTTCACCGATGCGTACATATCCCTCTACACGCTGATCCGATCTCGGGTTGCGGGCATATAGCTGCCGGAGGTCTCTGTCGTCGGCAAAAAGATAGAGCTCAGTGATGGGCTCTCCGGGTACCGACTCGGTATCTGACACCAGAATTTGCTCACTGGCGCAACCTGCGGCAAGCATGAACAGCGGCAAAAGTACAAGTATGATCCGGAAATTATTTCGATCAGATATCATGGATCTCCTTAAAATTCAATCTGGAAGCGGGCGGCAATAACGCTGCCTTTCGACTGTTTTCCGTTAAGCCTTTCGGCTTCGAGGTACATGTAATTGAGCATTACACGTATTTCCCTGTTCAGGTACCAGTTGATGCCCAGGGTAAAGTGATCCATTTCACCGCCATCGTAATCCTGGTCGTTAGAGTCGACCCGCGAATAGCGCGCTGCAATTTCGATGGCCCCGGGGCCAAAGCCTGGGCGGAAATTCCGGTTCGGGATAAGTGCCCCCATGTTTCCGCGGTTGGGTCTGTAAGACCGCGACTCACCGGTGAGAAAATAGCTGGCCTGAATATAATAACCGCCAAGGCTAAGGTCAGGATTGCCGAAATCACGTGTCATGTTAACTGAAGTGAGTTCTCCCTGAACCGAAAAGGGTCCAAACCCAAAAGCAGCTTCGGCATTCAGACGGGTCCAGTCTACCGTATCCTGAACATCATTCCTGCCAATAAACCGGCCGTCAATGGCTCTTGTGCCGATTCTTGTGCGCAGCCGAATAGGATTGTACTGCCTGTCGAACTGTCCGTCTATTCGCTGTGTGTAAGAGTTCACGCGATAGGCACCGCTTAATGCCAGGTGGGTAAATGTAGTACCGCGACTGTAAGGAGAGAATGATGCCCTGCCGGCAAATGCATAGCCATCGGTTACATCTCTTTGCCTGAAAAGTTCACCGCCGCTCATTAATGCCGCCATGATATTGTAGTTCGATCCCCGGTATTCGGCTCTCATACCGATAT
>PWWL01000310.1 GCA_003561515.1 Balneolaceae bacterium | reverse complement strand
TAAGAAAGGAGCAATTGGCCTCCCAGTCTTCAACAGTGGAAGAATGTACGGGCTCACCAAATGCTCCTCGAACTGAAATTTATGAAAATGTAACTTGAAATTTAACGGTATAACTCTCTTCTCACTCCGTTCGAAAAGAGGGGGGACTCCTAAACTATATCATGCCTGTAAACCAATTCAGGAGTTCCCCCTCTTTTCGTGGTCGTTCAGCCGCCACAAAGGCGGGTAGAACGGACACGAAGAGAGGGGGACAGGGGGTGAGTTTCCCTTTTCTCGTCCGGTTCTTCATAAAGAAGCTTCCAGGCCTATAATGCCCTCACATCCCTATCTGATGGTAGTCCGTGCAGTAAGAACTCTCCCGTCGGGGTGATTGTATTTTGCCGTGATCGTATCGCCGGGCTGTACATAGAATTGCCGGGAAGATTCATCGGTACTGGTAAAAATGACTCCCATTACAGATATGGGATCTTCAGTTCTTGTTTGTGATGCTTGTGCTGATTTATAAACCATTTCAGTTGTATGCAATGAATTGGATTTACTGCCTCCCAATAAAAATGCACGTGAATTGGGTTCGAGGATTTCCACGTTGTCACTGCCTCTTATCGCATCCACTATTTCAGCGGTGGGAGTCATTTGAAGCACAAGCACCGGGGAGTTGATAATTTGACTAACCACTTCAACTCCCTCCATTTCATCAATCCAGTCCCAGACTTTTTGAAGGGTTTGCGGAGAGGTTGTGTAGAGGAATGTGTCACGGTCCATGGCGTGTTTCCGGTCGGCTTCCTTTACCGTGATGATGGCCGAACCGTCATGGTCCTCAATGATTGCGGCAAGCTGAACACCCGGTATGTTGTGAAGGGTATTCAGCGAAACTCTCGTGAACTGCCCGGAACTTGAAAAGACGTTGATACGAGCAGGTTTATTGAATTCAGATGGATATGTACCGGCAGATAAAACCACCGGTGCACCCGCATCATATTCTTTGTATGGGTCTTGGTGGTTCCCGTGCCTGGTAAACATTAGGTTATGTATATCTGAAGGGTCGCTTTCCTGGAATAAACTACACGAGGTCAAAGTAAAAATTATAATCAACGAGATAATAAATCGGTTCATTTTATTAATCTATTAAATTTCAAGAGCACAATTCAAAAGGAGGGCAATCATCTCCATCGTGAACATAGTCCACAATTTTAAAGGCTTCATTGGAGTCAAATCCATCATTCACGGTAACCCGCAGTTGAAAGCTGCCATCCGAAGGTGTCAGATTAAGTGACAGTGATGAGTTGTTTCCGACTAACTGCCAGCTTGATGAGCCCTGAGGTTTTTTGTGCCAGCTGTACGTTTCTGGTCCGTCAGCTTTTTGAACTGTAGTAGTCCAGGTATACATACCGGAGCTCGAGTACGTAACAGGTCCGCTCATGGATACCTGAATTCTTATGGCTTCACGTATTTGAACCAATCCGCTTCCAAATGCATTTGAACTGCCGAGATGCAATGCGGATTCATTTAAGATATTGCGTATCTCTACATTTGTCCACGCAGGGTTGTATGATTTCAAGAGTGCAGCGGCTCCAGAAACATGAGGTGCTGCAAATGAAGTGCCTTGTATTAAATCCGATAATCCACCATTTCTTGACGTTGAAACAATTGTTTCTCCCGGTGCTGATATTTCAATTTCCGGACCAGTGGGTGAGAAAGCTGACTGTGTATTGTTTAATGCTGTTGAAGCGACTGCTATGACAGTATTTAATCTTGCAGGATATAATACGTTGTTAGAGACTTGAGCATCACCAGATGCGGCAACGATAATTAAACCATCTATGTTGTATGCACCATTAATTTGGTCAGTTAAAGCACTATTTTGCTCAGTTGCAAAACTAAGATTAACAACAAAAGTATTATTGGAGCGTGCAAATCCTATGGCATCAGTAATAAAGGAGATTCTCTGACTTACATCTTCAGGAAATCTTCCGCTCCATAAATCGGCATCAAAAGCTATACCAACCTGATCAATATGGTTATCAAGGGCCGATGTAATTCCTGCTACTAAAGTCCCATGCCCGTCTCCATCATTTTCATCAGAAAAATCATCAAAGCCACCGCCATTCGAGTAACGTGTAATTGGAAATAAATCCTCTACATCTGTAACACCAGTATCAATAATGTGTACGACCACACCGTTTCCGGTTGTTCTATTCCAAACTTCCGGAGCCTGAACTCTTGTTACATTCCATGGAATTACCTGGCTGAGGAATTCTTCATCAAATATTTTTTGTACATAAGTACCCAATGGTCTGGCATTTCCATCCGGCTCTATATAATCAACAAGTGGATGGTTGCGGATTTGTTCAATTAATTCCGGACTGACCTCAATTACTGCAGAAATTGCCGGAATCATCTCAATTTTTTCGATTTTTGTAACTCCCAATTCCTTTAAGTCATTCTTAGCCAGTTCTATGTTGTTCTTTTTAGTAACAACTCTACCTGCCAAATCCACTCCACTAACGTCTTCAGGGTTCTTGAATCCTATTAAAACATGTCCCTTTACAGCTTTTATAGAGTCACTTAATGAATAATAATCCAAATCCCACCATGGGGAGTCCCATCTTGAATAACCATTCATTTCTTTATCCGCCAATATTCTCCCTTCTTGAACTCTTTCTGTCCAATTATAATCAGAACTACTGCTTGTTAAACTATTTTGTAGGGGGGGGGATTGAAATTGATCATTTTGAACAGACTGATCCTGACAAGCTGCCAATAACAATGAGGAAAACAATAGTATGAAGAAGGGTGTATTTAATCGTTTCAAAAGATAAAAGGAATTGCGTATAACGTAATTGTTAATTAAGAATATGGTCTTTTCTAAAAAGAAAGGCAAGGTTTTTAAATATCTATTCCTTTATAGTTAAGAATATTAGGAGCCTTCGGACTCACCCCCTATCCCTGACATTACCCATATAATATTGATATATATACCTTAACTCATTATATTACAATAGTTAATAGCGTTATGTAATAAATTTCTCTTTTATGGACGAAACACTTGCCCGTAAAACCTACCTCATCCTTAAGCGTACCTTCCCTCAATATAATAAATACACCCTCGATTGCTTGGCTGAACTACTACTGGCGATGTTTTCTCATCAACGATTTACCTTGCGGCACATCGCCTCCAGATTGCTGGGCCAGACCAACGTCAAACATAAATTAAAACGTCTTCAAAACTTTCTGGACGGCATCCAGCTCGATCAACAGTTTTGGGCGAGCTATATTCAAACCCTATTCTGCCTTCCCTACATGAAGTTGCACTCGCGCAATAAAGTAACTCTGCTCATAGATGCAACCACGCTGCGGGATGACTACTGGATTTTGGCGGCATCGATCAGCTATCGTGGCCGCAGTATTCCGGTCTACCTGAAGATCTGGGAAGGTGTGAACACCTCCTATGACTATTGGCAACGTGTAGAGGAATTCATGCGTGAGCTAAAAGAACTTCTGCCGGATACCTTTCGCTACGAGATCATCGGCGACAGGGGATTTGAAGGATCTCGCATGTTCATGCTTTGCAGAGAGTTAGAGTGGGATCAAGTGATTCGAATCAATGGCAGCTATAAGATCAAGACCCCCGATGGGCAAGACTTTATACAGTTGCACCTTTGCGATGAAGGCAGCTACCGGGAGGTGATTCTGGGCAAACATGATCCAGTCGATTTTTTACATCTGGCCATTCACAGCGATAGCGAGTATGAGCAGGGCCGATGGCACCTGGCCACTTCGTTGGATGATCCGCAACAAGCAGTTGACGATTACAGGCGCAGGGTGTGGATTGAACAGACATTTAAAGATTTAAAAAGTGTATTGAAGTGGGAAACCTACACAAAGAAAATCCCGCAGAACCAACGCCTGGATAAGCTTGTGGTGCTAAGTTGTCTGAGCTATGCCATTCAGCTGTGCATTGGTACACAGGTGGAGATTCCTCCAAGTGAGGAAGATAAGACATCGGTTTTGCAGCGGTTCCGTCATATTTATGTGAGTGCCTATCGAAAAACAGAAGCACTTTATATGAAAATGGTACAAGCGTTTAACATGCGACATTATCGGCGCACACTATGCGCGTAACTCTCAATTTTGAACTATATGGGTAATGTCAGCCCCCT
>PWWL01000214.1 GCA_003561515.1 Balneolaceae bacterium | reverse complement strand
CCCGGCACGGTAGCCTGACGCGTTTCATATCGACCTTCGACTGACGAGTGAATCTAACCACGCCCTTTGGCCTGACCAAATCACTCGTCTGTCGAATTCAAGATCCGTCGGATTTTTTACATCCAACAACTCTGCACGTTAAAACAACCTTCACATCCAGCCAGAGTAATCCGAGGGATCTTTTCGTGGCTAAATCCCAACCCCTGGCAACTCGTCAGACGACTGATAGTTTCAATTCCTTAACCGGTTTATACCAAAGTCGTCAGACGAGTCCCCCTTTCGACTGACGAGTGGATCTATCCAAACATGTTGGCCTGACCAGATCACTCGTCTGTCGAATTCCAGATCCGTCGGATTTTTCCATCCAACAACTCTGCACGTTAAAACAACCCTTACATCCAGCCAGAGTAATCCGAGGGATCTTTTCGTGGCTAAATCCCAACCCCTGGCAACTCGTCAGACGACTGATAATTTCATTTCCTCAACCGGTTTTTACCAGAGTCGTCAGACGAGCCACCTTCGACTGACGAGTGGATCTAACATCGCCTGTTGGCCTGACCAGATCACTCGTCTGTCTAATTCCTACGGTTTAGATTCCCGGCCATAGAAACTCGTCAGATCACTGATATATTCACTTCCTTAACCGCTTCAATTCTTTTACTCAGCTTCTAAGTTCCGTACCTTTGGGCTCACAGATATCTAAGTGCAATAATGAGTTCAATAACGATACCCGATTTTAATCAAACCATCCCAATCGATAAGGTTGGCGTTGAGGAGCGAGTTTCGCGCCTGAACAAGCGCAGCATTAAGAAAGAGTCGAAAATGCAGGCCCTAAAACTTGCGCTCAGTATGATCGATCTCACAACGCTCGAGGGCAAGGATTCTGAAGGAAAAGTGATTCAAATGTGTTCGAAAGCCCGGACTCCCTACGCGCCCATGCCCAACCTGCCTTCTGTTGCCGCTGTTTGCGTGTACCCAAACATGGTGGCAACGGCAAAAAAAGCAGTGAAGGGCACGTCAATCAATGTTGCCAGCGTATCCACCGCATTTCCGTCAGGCATGGCCCCGCTTCAGGTTAAGCTGGATGACACAAAGTTTGCCGTAAACAACGGCGCCGATGAGATCGACATGGTGATTTCACGTGGTGAATTTCTAAAGGGCAACTACAACTTTGTATTTGATGAGATCGCCGAAATCAAGGAAGCATGCGGCGATGCCCATCTTAAGGTCATTCTTGAAACCGGCGAGCTCGAAACCTATGAAAATGTGAGAAAAGCGAGCGACATTGCCATGTACGCCGGCGCCGACTTCATCAAAACATCCACCGGAAAGATCTCCCCCGCTGCCACGCAGCCCGTAACCATGGTAATGCTTGAAGCCATCCGTGATTTTTACCGTGACACCGGCATCATGGTGGGAATGAAACCGGCCGGCGGAATTCGCAAGGCAAAAGAAGCTCTTCAGTACCTCGTTATTGTTAAGGAAACACTCGGCACTGCATGGCTCACACCCAAATGGTTTCGTTTCGGCGCCAGCTCGCTAACCAACGACCTGCTGATGCAGATTGTAAAGCAGAAGACAGGGGTTTATCAAAGCAGCTACTATTTCTCAGAAGATTAATATTACCATGTCCAAAAAAACCCAAGAAAAGGAATCCGGTTCTGAAACCAACGGATCGCCCAAACCAACGTCTCCCAATGCTGACCTGAAGCTCGATTTTTCATCATTCTGGGACTACAGTGCAGCTCCGGAAAGCAGTGATTTCATAGATCTAAAAAAAGAGTATCACCACTACATTGGCGGCAAATTTGTGAAGCCAAAAAAAGGGCGAATGATGAAAACCGTGAATCCGGCCACGGAAGAAGTAATCGCAGAATTCGCTGAGGGCACATCCGAGGACGTAAACAATGCTGTAAAAGCTGCAAGAAAGGCATATGACAAGACCTGGGGCAAACTGAACGGTCGCGAACGAGGCAAGTATATTTTTCGACTGGCGCGTATGATCCAGGAGCGATCGCGGGAGCTGGCTATCGTGGAATCGATGGATGGCGGCAAACCTATCCGTGAATCGAGAGATGTGGATGTACCGCTGGCCGCAGCACACTTTTTTTACTATGCCGGTTGGGCAGATAAGCTCGATTATGCGTTCCCCGGCCGGAAAGCCAAACCGTTAGGCGTGTGCGGACAGATCATCCCCTGGAACTTTCCGCTTTTGATGCTGGCCTGGAAAATTGCTCCTGCCCTTGCAACAGGTAATACTGTTGTCCTGAAACCGGCCGAAACCACTCCTCTCACCGCTCTCATATTTGCTGAGATCTGTAACGACGCGGGTTTGCCTGATGGCGTAGTGAATATCGTAACCGGTGCGGGTTTAACCGGAGCTTCGATTGTGGATCACCCGGACGTGAATAAAATTGCATTCACCGGCTCAACCGAAGTAGGTAAAATTATCCAGAAAGCGCTGGCGGGTACCGACAAGAAATTTACCCTCGAGCTTGGAGGCAAAGGGCCCAACATCGTTTTTGAGGATGCTCCACTCGACCAGACTGTTGAGGGCATCATCAACGCCATTTTCTTTAATCAGGGCCATGTGTGCTGCGCCGGCTCACGCCTTTTGGTGCAGGAAGGCATCGCCGACAGGCTGATCTCCAAACTGAAAGACCGCATGGATACTCTGATGGTGGGCGATCCACTCGATAAAAACACGGACGTGGGCGCCATCAACTCAAAGGCGCAGTTCCAAAAGATTAACGAATATCTGGAAATTGGAGTAAAAGAAGGTGCGTCCATGTACCAGAGCAACGGCAGCCTCCCACAGAAAGGATACTTCTGCAGGCCAACCATCTTCACGGATGTAGGCCAGAGCAACCGAATTGTGCAGGAAGAGATCTTCGGGCCTGTGCTCACTATTCAAACCTTCCGCACACCTGCGGAGGCGGTTGATAAAGCCAACAATACGCCTTACGGCCTTGCCGGCGGTGTTTGGACTGACAAAGGCTCTAAAATTTTCAAAATCAGCCAGAAGATGCAAAGTGGAGTAGTGTGGGCGAACACCTACAATAAGTTTGATCCCACGTCACCTTTCGGCGGATACAAGGAAAGCGGCGTTGGCCGCGAAGGAGGCCTTCAGGGGCTCTATCCATATGTGAATCTTGATTGATTAAGGATCAGACACGAAACAGACATGGTATTTTTGATGCGAACTATATCTTAAAACAGTGCAAAGTAAAAAATACCATGTCTTTTCAATACCGAATCCAAAACCAAGACATGGTATTTTTATTACAAACCATAACTGAATCCGAGCCATCACAAAAAATACCATGTCTCATTCCACGCAGAATTTAAAATAAACAACCATGTCCGACAGAATCGAAGTCCTGAAAACCTACAAAACCTATGTGGGTGGTAAATTTCCCCGGAGTGAATCGGAGCGCACCTGGCAGGTGAAGAATGAAAAAGGTACCCCGGTTGCCAACGCATGTCGCTGCACCCGTAAGGATGTGCGCGAAGCCGTTGTCGCCGCCCGTGCAGCACAGGCCGGATGGAGCGGGCGTTCTGCCTACAATCGCGGACAGGTTCTCTACCGCATCGCTGAGATGCTGGAAGGTAGGAAAGCGCAATTTGTGCATGAGCTGACCCTCCTTGGCATGAAAAAAGATGAAGCCGAGTACGAAACCGAACTTTCTGTGGATCGGCTGATTTACTACGCCGGCTGGACGGATAAGTACCCGCAGGTGTTTGGTACGGTGAACCCGGTTGCAAGCTCACACTTCAATTTCAGCATGCCTGAACCGAGTGGTGTAATCGGAATCATTGCACCGGATGAAGACCCTCTCCTGTCACTTATCACTCTTGTTGCACCCGTCATTGCCGGGGGCAACACCTGCGTATTGCTGAGTTCCGAAACCAATCCGCTTACTGCAATAAGCTTTGGGGAAGTTCTGCACGCTTCCGATGTGCCAGGTGGCGTTGTGAATATCCTGACCGGATTCAGAAACGAGATGGCCGACCCGCTTTCGTCACACATGGATGTGAACGGTGTGCTGAATGCGATAAATTCGCCGGATACAAAGAAACTAATTGATGAGAATGCATCTATAAGCATCAAGCGGGTCGTGCACCACTCGTCTGACAATTGGGCGGATAAAAAGCAGGAAAACCCCTACCTG
>PWWL01000348.1 GCA_003561515.1 Balneolaceae bacterium | reverse complement strand
AGCTGTGTGGTTTCGAGCAGTTTCTGCATAACCTCTACAGCCTGACTGCGTTTGCCCAGCATTCTCAAGAGCCTTGAAAGAGTAAAAGCAAGAGACGTACTATTTCTGCCACTGTTATAGTGGCCAATCAGAATTCGCGCAGCACCCAGCAGCAATGCCGCTCTTCGGTTGCGTACATCCCCGTCATTGCCAAATTCAACTTTTAGCTTCTCCGCTTTGCAAATGCAGTCGATTGCCCAGTAATGTTCGGCGTGTTTG
The DNA here is from genome assembly GCA_003561515.1 of Balneolaceae bacterium. Lineage (GTDB taxonomy): Bacteria > Bacteroidota > Rhodothermia > Balneolales > Balneolaceae > Rhodohalobacter. The sequence goes on along the minus strand of PWWL01000348.1, from coordinate 14,943 downwards.
TCATCAACGTTTTCCAACCATTCATCCATAAAAACAGTTGCCCAGGGCATCTTGGCGAGCTCCTGTTTCCACAGACCCGCCACAGGCTCCTCAGGATGGATCGACTCATCATGGAACCACCCCTTGCCGGTCAATTCAGCGATGCGGCCTTTTTTAATCGCAATTACATTTTGCAGATATGGATCAGCGGTTTCTGGATTGTACTCTGAGAGAAGCGAAACGCCCGGAATGAACTCATAAAACTTAAATCCGGCTTGCGTCAATATTTCAGCTGGTTTCTCTGCAGATCCAGTATTTGACGAAATAGATACAAGTATTACCGGAGACAGTTCACTCAGCAAATCTGAAGCGCCTGCCAATACCTTTGCTTCGTCGCCGTTAACGTCGAGTTTGAAAACATCTATGGCAGGTTTTCCTTCAAGTTGCCACCAATCGTTAAGCGTTATTGTTTGTACCTTTTCTTGGCCTTGTTCTGCCAGTTTACTTAACTCCGGCATGGGATCTCCTCTCCAGGCGCGGTCTCCTCCCACATCGTACAGAGCTTTGGGAATCACGTCAATATTGCTTTGAGTATTTGCTCCACGGCTCATCTCAAGATGTTGTCGGGCCAACCTGCCCGGTTCGAAACAAAAAACCCGTCCATTTTCGCCCACAAGCTGTGCGGCCTTCAGGCCATAAACTCCAAAACCTGCCCCCGCATCCAATACATTCATGCCGGGCTCGAGATAGGAATCGATAAACCCAATCTCATCTTCGAACCACTCACTTTTTTCCAATAGTACATATGGTGTGAGGATGTTCAGGTTATTTGGCGTGCAAATTGTTATACCATCACGGGTCTGGATTCTTAAAACTTCACGATCATCCCCCTCTGCAAACTCTTCCTCGCTCGCTTCGTGCTTGGCCACTCCATTTAAGGTATGATTTCCGTTTACCGAATAATCGGCCTGTTCATGCTGCTCCGCCTGCGAGAGCATGTCACCCATTGTTAGCTCTCGTTGCAAGGCATTGAGTTTATCAAGCAGGTGATCATCTGAATTGCCGTTGGAGTACGCTTCCTTTTGTAGCGGCAGTTTGTTCAATGGCTTTACATCGATGTGCCGCTGCCACTCATCCTCATCGAGTCCATGCTCATAAGCTTTCACCCTCTGCCTCCACATCTCGCGAAAAGCATTGGCAAGATGTGATGCAAAACGTCTGCCGTCGCATAGAACAGATGAGGCCACTCTTTCGCGTAATTCACCTCTTAGCTTACCAAGCTGGTCTGTGCTTTTCGCCAATTCCGCGGCCTTCTTCACATAATCATCCCAGCTATCTGCCACCCATTCCGGAAATCCTGCATTTACAAGGTGTGTAGCCGAATGCCGGCCTGCAAAGGTTGGCCCGGGATACGTAATTACCGGAACGCCCATCCAGAGGGCTTCACAGGTGGTAAGCCCTCCTGAATAAGGCCATGTGTCAAGCGCCACATCTACCCGGTTGTAGCAATTCAGAAGTTCATCATGCGAAGACTGGCCTTCAAAAACGATTCTATTACTACCGATGCCAGCCTCTTCCATCAACCCGGTAATTCTCTCTCTGAGAGCTTCAGTGTCGTACTGCCTGCTTTTTAGAAATAACCGGCTGTTCGGAACCTGTTTCATGATTTCAGCCCAACGTAAAAGTACCTCACGATTTACTTTTGTTGGATTGTTGAAACATCCGAACGTGATAAACCCATTATCGACTGCAGGCAAAAGCTCAACCTCCGGGGCATAATCGGGCGGCATGAATGTTATATAATCATCCGGCATTCTTACCAATTTTTCGGTAAAAAATTCTTCTTCACCTGCCGGTGTCTCGATATGGTCTGTAATCAGGTAATCGACCGCTTTCAGTCCTGTTGTATTGAACAGGCCACCCACCCATTTTACGATCACCGGAGCAGGTTCCTGAACAACCATTTTCAGCCGGTTATCGGCGGCATGGCCTGAAAGTTCTACCAGTATATCGATCTCATCATTTTTTATGAGGCCGGCTATTACGTCGTCATCGTAACCAAGCACCGACTGCCACTTATCGCAGCGATCGTGGATGCGTTTGGTTACGCTGTCGAAAATATTGTTTGTGGTATAGCAGTAGATTTCAAATTCGTTCTTTGGCAGGTGTTCAAGAGCTTCGGTGATCATCCACCCTACAGGATGAGCTCGGAATCCACCCGATATGAAACCCAATCTGAGCTGCTTGTCTTTATCTTTGTTTGCAGAAACGGGTCGCTCGGGCCTTTTCTCAGGGCTAAAGTTAGCATCCCAGATTTTGTGCGCCTCGAAGATCTCCTGTTTGGTTCGTTCCGGGTTGTAGTGGAGACCCATAAAGTAGTTCGATACGGGCTCCGCTGCTTTGGGATCATCTTTTATGGCCTGCAGATAATGCTTTTCGGCTATTTCATAATTTCCAAGTTCAAGAAGGCAAAGTGCATAGTTTACCCTTATGCCGGCCAGCTTTGGATGTTTCTGCAGTATCAACTCATAAATGCGCAGGGCGCTGTCGTAGTCGCCGCTGCTTTTATGGAGCTCTGCTTCAGATACTCTCGTTGGGATGCTGTCGGGCCTCTTTGAAATAATTTGGTCGAGGCACTCTTTAGCCAGCACAGGCTGTCCCTTTTTTTGGAGAATTCTCGCTTTTTCGTTGTATGCTTCTTCGTAGTCTGGATCCATCTGAATAGCGATATCAAAAAGCTTCAGTGCCTGATCATGGTCGCCCTGGTTGCTGTAGATGTCGGCAATTCTGAAAGCAACACCGGCACTTTTGGGGTCAATCTGATTCGCTTTTTGGTAACATTGAAGCGCTTCATTTAGACGGGCCTGTGCTTTGTAAACAGAACCCAGATGAAGCCACGCTTCAAAAAAATCCGGGTTCATTTTCAATGCCCTTTCGGCAGTCAGTTCAGCCTCGCTGTATTTAGCCAGATTGAAGTAGCAAATGGATATGGTATTCCATGTTTCAGGTTCGTCGGCACCCGCATCTACGGCATGCTTAAGAAAATTCAAGGCCTCCTTGTACATTTTCTTGTAGGCAAGTGCTACTCCCATAAAGTGATACACCGGCCATGGTGCTGATTTTTTTCTTGCTAACGGTTCAAGAATCCTGATTGCTTCCGCGGTTTTCGGCTTCGAGTGCGAAAGTAATGCCTTTGCCTGTGTGATCTTTTGTTTCAAAACAGTAGTGATGTTTCATTTCTGAGAAACAGTTAGGGAATTTCTGTTTAGCAATTCCCTACACTGATTTCTGCGCTTTCTTTCTGACTCAGTTTGATACAAAGAAAGTGCCGTTTCGCGCTTAAATCCCCCCGAATAAACTACATGCCCATAATTATCAATACTTAAGGGGCTGAAATGAGAAATTGGATCATGTTTTCTGAAACTGCGCGGCTGAACATTCTTTCCGTACCGACATAAAATATTTCCGCCTTCTCTCTGTGTTAATGGCGATATAAAATTTCACCGATGGAGTTTTTGACCGATTTCTGGTGTCTAAGATGCTTTAAACGCTTCCTGACAAATGATTTTGCAGATTTTAAAAAAATGGCACAACAATTGTAAAACTGTGATGGGTACCCAATAGCTGTGAAAACACAAACTCTCTACAACTTTAAAGTTATAAGTTTCTCATAAACCGACTACTGCCTTAACCGTTTAGCCCGGATGGCCGATAAATGACCATCCGCCAACAGCGGGTTTTACTTTTAAATAAAATCAGCACTATGCGAAATCCACAACTTGTATATCAGCAACAGTCCGTCAAGAATGCTTCGCCGCTCCAGCTTGTCGTAAAGATGTATGATCTGATTATTCAGGCTACATACCGTGAAGATGACAAGCGGGTGCGCGAACTGTTATCGACACTTATTTCCGGACTTAATTTTGATCATGAGCCGGCCGACCAGCTTTTTTCTCTTTACAAATACTGCCAGGAACTTTCAAGAAAAGGTGGATATGAAGAGATTCGTGAGATTCTGGAGCCGCTTCGGGATACTTGGGATGAAGTGGCAAATCGCACTTCAGTTAACATGCAAACTGCCGATATAAAAGTAAACTGACCTGATCGTTTATCCACCAACTTTAGACCTATGACCCAGGTAACCAACTTATTTCGTCAGAACAACCCCTACGAAAAATTTGTGCAACAGCTTGTGCAGATCGAAAGCAGGCAAAAACTCTTGCTGGAGGCTCAGCAGAAAGAACAGCGTGAAAGAAAAACTGCACTTGGAGAAGTAAGCTCAAATATTTCAAAATTCATCAGTCAGATTAAAGAGTTAGAGAACCCTGCAAACAGGTCATTTCAACCGGTGAAGACAACTTCATCCAATGAGTCTGTTGTCAGGGTTAATTCAGCTTCTCAATTTCAAAGGGCATCCACATTTAATATTACGGTTCACAGGCTTGCAACGGCCGATACCTCATTGTCTCAGTTGATGACAGCATCAGGTAATGAGCTTGCTGCTCAGGGTAACGGATCGATAACCATAACCATTGGCGATAAAACAGAAACCATTTCTGTTGAAACGATGAAAGACGATGGTAACGGCAACATGATTGCCAAAACCAATGAGGAAGTTCTCGAGTCTTTCTCAGCAGCAATTGGCGAGGCCTTCAGCAACGAACTTCAGGCAAATATTTTCAGGGTCGACAACGAAAATATCCAGTTTTCTTTAAGAAGCGTTGAAACGGGATTTGACAATAGAATTCAGTTTGGCGGCGCCATCGGTTTTCTGGCCGACCTTACCGGGAATATGACAAGCCTCGTTCCAACGGAAGAGCTGGATGCCAGTTTCACGATTGACGGTGTTACGTTTTCACGTGCATCCAACGACATTGATGATGCCATCAGCGGGCTGTCTTTTACTCTGATTCAGGGAGGAAATTCGGTGGCTCAAATGGGTGTTGAGCGAGACATTGAAGCTGCCCGCGACAACGTCAACGGATTTATTGAAGCCTACAACAATATGAATCAAGGCATCCGTAACCGGACATTTATTGACGGCAACAATAACAGCCGCGGACCTCTCCAGGGAATGCGTTCCATCAGGAATCTGACTATAAATCTTAGACAAACAGCCCTGCTGCCGCTTGAGGGTGCTGAAGAAGGCCAGCTTGCGAGGCTTTCCGATATTGGAATTGGTTTCAGAAAAGATGGCGGTATGTTTATTGAGAATCAGGAGCTTCTTGATGAAGCACTCATACAGCGACCCGATGAAGTGGCCGCTCTTTTCTCCGGCGAAAATTCACCGGTAGCCGCCATGAAAGAACAGGCTGAAGCATTCACGAATCAAAACGGAATTATATCATCGCTCGAAGCCGGGGTAGATCAAACCATTAGTCGCCTCGATACACGGATAGCTCAGCAGGTGCGATACCTCGAACGGTACGAAGAACAACAACGAGCCATTTTTAACGAACTCCTTCTGATAGCTGAACGCGGACAACAGCAGTTCGAATCAGTGATAAACTTCAGAATGCAGTCAGGATTTTAAGAACGGGTGACACACGTAACCACACATACAAAAAAGACAGAGATGAAACCGATTCAGAGACATATACGAATGCTGAACCTGGCAAGTATTGGCATACTCCAGGAGCTAGAGAAAGAATCGCCTTCTATTGAGGTGATCAAAGAAAAAATGGACCGAAGAGACCGTTCAGTATCCGAACTGAACCAATTTACAGGGGTTGTTAATGCTTCAGATTTCTCCGATAAAGACAGGATGCAAATGAAATCACTATTCGATGAGTTTGCAGTACTGAACTCCCAAATAGAAGATGCGCTAAGCATGAACCTCGACCGAAACAGGGAAAGCCTTTCCTCAGCAACTAAGACAAGGAAGGCGGAGCAAAGCTACCAGGTTTTGGAAGAGCCCGATATTTCATACTTTTAACCAAACAAACCATTGCTATGGACATCAATAACATTGGCGGAAACCTAAGCCGACATTTAAATGAAACTCGGTCTTCTGACGAGGCCGGCAAGTCGCAAGCCGACACCAAGCCGGTATCTAAAGAAGGATACTCCGACAAAGTTTCAATTGGACAGTATTCAGGCAAAGACAATGAAGAATTGTTTGCCAAGGTTGAGCTCGATAAGCTGAACCAAACCTCGTTCGACAAGCTTAGAACGATGAAAGCAAAAATTGCCGAATACGAAGAAGCCATAAAGAACTCACCCGAAGCTGCTGCCGAAACTGAAATCGGCAAAATGCTGAACAATCCGGGCGTTTGGGAAGATATTGCCGATAAGATAACCCGGTAATTCTCCTTTCTTTTACGCTTCACTCTCCCGGCTTATACCGGGAGAACAGTCGTGGCATGTGTAGCCACTGCACCCCTGAACAGCCTTCCTCTCTGCTGCGCTGACTACCTTTCTTTTAACCTGCGCATTCGTTAGTTTTCTCTAATTGAAAGATCCGCATCTGAACTTATAAAAAAGGTGATGTCGTTCTGCATAAAGTGGCGCCGGCCTGACCAGTTATTTCTACAGACAAGTAACCCAATCAGGTTTTTCATGCCCTTCCTTTTCCATTTCATTTAACCCGATTTACACTGATGAAAGGCCGAATCCTACTGGTTGATGACGACAAATTGCTGCTCGGATTTATGGATGAGCATCTCTCCATGAACGACTATGAAACCGTTGCATTTGAATCGCCTCTTGATGCCATTGAACATCTAAAAGAGAACAGCGTAGATCTGGTGGTCACCGATGTAAAAATGAATGAGATGACGGGTGATGAAATCCTGAATCATGTTCTTAGCAACTACCCGGAAACAGGTGTAATCATGATTACCGGATTTGGAAATATCAACCACTCGGTGAATGCATTGCGAAAAGGTGCATACGACTACATCACCAAGCCATTTAAAGCCAAAGAGATTATTTACAGGGTTGACCGATTTTTTGAATCCCGGCAAAAAAACAACCAAAAAGAAAATACGGCCGCACCTTCGCATAAACAGCCACGTGCAGAGGTCCGTGAAAAGAATGCTCACGTAACCCGCCCGGCGGATAAGCTTTCAGAAGACGAAATTCGGTTCGTAGGCAACGATCCTCATATTAAGAAGCTCATGAGGATATTACCGAAAATTGCCAGAAACGACGCCCCTGTGATGATTCAGGGTGAAAGCGGTTCAGGAAAAGAGGTATTTGCGCATCAGATCCACACCAACAGTGATCGCGCTGATAAACCCTATATTAAAATAAACTGTGCCAACCTCCCCACAGAGCTCGTGGAGAGTACGTTGTTTGGACACATGAAAGGAGCCTTTACCGGAGCCATCAGCGACCGAAAAGGTGCTTTTGACGAAGCCAATGGAGGCACGCTGCTCCTCGACGAAATTACCGAGATCGACATCAACGTACAGGCAAAACTTCTTAGGGTGCTGCAGGAGAGGGAATTTTACCGTGTTGGGAGTCAGAAGCCTATCAGGGCAGACGTACGGGTTATCGCAACTTCCAATAGAAATATTGGCCAGGCCATATCAGAGGGGCAATTTCGGGAAGACCTTTACTACCGGCTAAACGTTTTCCCAATTTCAATCCCACCGCTGCGCGAAAGAAGAGGAGATATTCCTTTGCTGGCCAGGTTCTTCGTTGAGAGATACTCCAGAAGGTATGAACTTGGGGATAAGGAAATTTCTGAAGCTCTGATGGAATACCTGCTTTCTCAGGATTGGCGAGGCAACGTACGCGAGCTCGATAATAAAATTCACAGAGGTGTGATACTCTCACAGGACGAGGCCGAAATCACGGTTGAGCATATTGATAACCAGCTCTTTTCAAACGTAGACGAAGAGCTTACAAGGGAAGTTCTGTCAGATTTACCGCTGATGTCGATAGAGGATATGGAATTGCAGCTGATCAAGAAAACTCTTGAGCATACGCGCGGAAACCAAAAGAAAGCTGCTGAGCTTTTGGGAGTATCGGACCGTACTATCCGCAATAAACTAAAAAATCTTGACACCGAAGAGTAAGAAAGACGACAGGCCAGCGCCTTCGCCACTTCTTAAGGGAAATCAGAATCTTTACACCGCTTCTGCAATCAGCCTGCGGGCATTTTCAAGCTGATTGGTTTTAGTCAGAGAAACAATCAGCCTTCGTCTGTATTCCTGGTTTGAACGATCGCTTCTGTAGAGTTCTCTGTACAGCTCGCACGGATATTCGTACCACCCTTGCTCCATAAACATGGCAAGATGGCTGTTCAGCTCCATGCTCATTTCCGCCGATAGCTTATCAGGCACCCATTCATTGTACAGCAAACCAAAATAGAACAGGGATTTCTCGTAGTTCGACGTCTCAATGGAAAGATTTAGAAGCTTTCCGATAAGTTCGCGATCGTCATCGACCCCCGCTTCTTTTCGAAGAAGATCCAGATACCGGAGTGCGTTTTTGTTATCGGAGAGCTTAAGAGCCAATCGGCCCAGTATTCTTAATGCCTCCTCTTTTCCAACTGTTCTGTCGAAGTTAGCACGTGATACCTGATTTATATGCAGATAGTAATTTTGCATGGCAGAAAAAGCCTCCTTCCAGCGCTTATTCAGCTCGTGCACTTTGTATTGAATCAGATATGGCATCCGCTGAAACGGCTCAGCATCTGCCGACTGCTGGGTAATGACCGCTGCCTTCTCCCACCTGAATTGCTCTGCGTAAGAAGCTGCAAGCCCGTTTACCGCAGCCAGCCTGTCGAACGGAAGCAGATGTTCTCTTCTCAGCAGCTTTTTATAAAGTGCCCCAGCCTGCACGTACTTTCCTGTCTCCATCAGCTGCTCTGCCTGAATCAGGTATACCTGTGGTGATGCAGATTTGACTGAAAGTTCCTCTTCAGGTTTTACCCTTTCAATAAATAACTCACCGGACTCAATTACTGCCGGAGACTCACTTAATGAGATTTCATTTTCAAAAATATAGCTGGTGCAGTCTGGCAGATTTTTACCTTCGAAGGGGTCGATTGCCGACACGGGTACAAACCGCATCTGATAGAACTGCCGCAGCGTGCCGTTTTTTGTATTTGCAGAGGTTAGAACAGGCGCCCATACCAAATCTGTTACTGAATGGCCGGGAGGCATATTGTCTGGCAATACGTCTTCAAGGCCCATTAAAAACAGTACAAATTCGGACTGAGATGTTGAAACGAATTGATTCCAGAGCGGTGCCAATGCCTGGATCTCATCAAAATGTATCCAACTTTCATCGTCTACCAGCTCTGTGTTTCGCGGATAGACAGCAGCCACCCTCACGTGATCAAAATATCTTTTCCAGCGGGCTATTTTTTCCTCATTAATATCTGACTCATTGAATGAGGTGAGTACTATTTCCGTACGGGCGGGCAGTGAACCTCCACCCGGTTCTCTTCTTAAAACTTTCATGGTCCCCTTCTTTAGTATTGTTGAATAAACCTTGTTTTACAGGTAATTAAGCAGTGTATTACCAAACATTGTTGAATGTACAGCCATGGCGGCTTCATAGGCGGTTTGAGTGCGCTGCAGCTCCGAAAATGCCTGTGCATAATCTGTATCTGCGAGCTCACTCACCTGCGAATTCAGAGTAATTTTAAACGATTCGTATTGATCGAACATCAATTCAAAGCGATTGATATTGCTGCCCATCCTGGCATTTAGCGTGGTTACATGTTCGATTGACCTCTCAATGTCTGTGAGCAAGCCGTTTAAAGATTCTCTGTCGTTATCCATAAGCGCAGTTTCTATGTTGCCAATTATTTCAAACAAGTCGCCTGCATCCGTATTTCTTAATTCTTCACCGCTTACACTGATGTCCAGCTTTACTCCATCACCGGCGAGTACCGATGGGGCGGTTGCATTACTGTTGTTTGCGATTCCGCCCGGCGCTGTATCGTCCGCCTCAAAAGGCTTTACCGAGCTGTTGGTACCGGCAAACAGATATCGGTCGCCATAACTGAGATTTAGCGTATTGTAGATGGTATCCCTGATACCGGCTACTTCAAACGCAAGGTTTTGGCGCACATTTTCATTTACTGAATCAGTAGCTCCCTGCACAACAATTCTCTTGATGTCGACGAGCCGATCTATACTTTCATCCAGTGATTCCTGCACGAGGCGGGCCTGTCTCAAACCACTGCTGATATTACTTTGATACTGCTCTTCTTTCCGGATATTTTCTTCTATAATCCGGCTTCTTTGAAAAGCGACAGGGTCCTGAGACGGTATTCTTACAGCCTTGCCGCTTGAGAGGTCAGACTGAATCCGTGCCATTTCTGCCCGGTTCTTGTTGATATCTCTCATGAAATTGCCAAATAGTGTTTTTTGTGTAATACGCATAGGTTACCTCGCAATGCTGATTAATGTGTCGTACATCTGCTGCGCGGCCTGCATTACCCTTGCCGCACCCTGATAGGCGTTCTGATATTTAATCATCAGGCTGAGCTCCTCATCTATGTTTACGCCCGATTCACGCTCTTGCTGCGTTTCGAGCATATGTATTTCGGAGTCTCTGGTTTCGATCTGCGCATTCAAACTGCTGATCTTGCTTCCCGGTGTGCTTATCAGCTGAACCGCATAATCCACTAGCTTTCTTCCGCCAATTAACGGTTCATTCCTCATAGCCGCGATACTTGCCGCTATGTCACCATTCCCCGCTTCGCCAGCAGTCGATGAAGCTGCAATGTGTTTGTGATTGCTTCTGATTTCTTCGTTGATCTGTATGTCGGCGGCTGACGTAAAGTCCGGGTTGAAGAAATTTCTCTGAGCGTCATCTTCAAGCCCAAAACCGCTGCTGTGCAGTGTGTTAAACTCTCTTACTATAGCGGATGTAATACTGTCGAGATCCTGTTTCAATTCCTCTATTTCTTTCTCATACATAGAAATATCGGCCCCGAGTTTACCACCGCTCACGTTCACGGTTTTACCATTTTCCAGGCGAATCCGAAATAGCTTATTCACATCATCAACTTCCGGTCTCAGTTGGTAAGACTGATTTTCGTCCAGAACTTTGATTCCGCCTATGCGCAGTTCAAGTGCTCCGGTTTCTGAAATCTGGCTTTCAAAATCGACCAGCCCTGATAGCTCCTCGAGTTTCTTTACCTGAAGGTCAAGGCTCGCATGGTTGGGCTTACCCTGGGCCTCTCCCATTCTGATTGATTTATTCAGTGATTCGAGATCTCTGAGAATCTGGTTGACCGACTGAACAGAAATGGTGGCTGAGTCTCTGACAAGATCCTGCGTCTGATTGATACCCCTGCTCATATCAGACAGCTTCGTAGTAAGCTGATCTGCTTCCGACATAAGTTGATTACGTACGCTCAGATCTTGCGGATCGGCTGATAGTTCGGAAAAAGCATCAAACAGCCTGCCGATTCTCATGTCCAGATCACCACCTGAGTCTGATGCCACGGTTGTTTCAAGCTGCTCAAAAATTTTGGCCTGCTCTCTAAGAAAGCTCATATTCTGCCGCTTTTCATTCAGCAGCAGGTCATTCATTTCGTTTCTGAGTCGGTTTACAGAGGTGATATTCACCCCAAGTCCGGCATGGTATCCGGTTTTTTGCATACCCACCGCGTTCTTATCCACTCGCTGGCGAGAGTAGCCCGGCGCATCGGCATTAATAATATTATTGGACGTTACTGCGAGAGACCGCTCGGCAGTACGAAGGCCGCTTTTCGATATTTCAAAGAGAGTACGCATAAGGGATATTAAACTTGCTGGTTAACGGCCACGCCGGACAACACTCCTTCTTTGCTGCCTTCGGGACTGTAATGTGTATTTTTTGCACTGTACATGGTGTAAATCGAGTGCATCATTCTGGCATTTCTTGATAGAGCAAACTCCAGCAGATCAACTACCTGTGCATTCTTTTTCTGAAGTCTTCGCGTAGTTTCGTTCAGCACGTGCTTCCATTCATCTATCTTGTATTTGTACTGAGGGTAAAGTTCGGCAACCGAGCTCAACGTAAGCGGTATGTTTTCATTCTCCGATCTGTTAAGAACATTCTTCAGCAGTGACACAAGCTCAAGCTCTTTATCCTTAAAGTCTCTGTGCAAAGCTGAATGAAAATGCGATAACTCTTCCACTTTGGATGCATCGGATGAGATGATGGCCTGTATCTGAGAATCCATCACTCTAAAGAGGCTGCTGTTGATGTTATCGAAGTCAGTAACAATTTCTTCTAGCCGTTTAATTGTCTTTTCGGGAGTTTCCGGTTCTGGCATATCATTATTTTTTCTGGTTCAATCTTTCGTTTAATACTTCCGGAGAACTGTCCCAGTATCTGGTTACAAGCTCGGCCATCCCAAGCCTGCGCTGAGCGGCAAGTTCTCCTGCCAGTGCGTCTGTAATAAACTCCCGATAAAGATTGTTCGATTGTGAAATCGTATTACTGTTATCGGTCATTTGGAAAGACCCTTTAGTCATTTCCTTTACAAGATGCCGGGCAAATATTTCTTCAAAATCTGTTGCAGCCTGTTCACGCTTCAGTTCCTCCATTCGCTGGCTGTTTACCTTGCTGCGGCTAAGATCCAAATAAGAAGCGGCTTCGGTTTTCATAATCCGTTGATGTTGTAATTAAGCATGGTTTACATCACAATAAGTTTTCCACGCAGTGATCCCGCTCGCTCAAGCGCCTGAAAAATGGAGATGATATCGCGGGGGCTCAGCCCAAGTGAGTTCAGCGAGCCAGCAAGCTGCTGTACCGTTGTTTCGGGCTCCAATACCAGAGTCTGCGCTGTCTGTTCGCTGATTCCAACTTCCGGCACGGGCACTACTACGGTTTCACCAGACCCAAAGGGTTGTGGCTGGCTAATAAACGGTGTTACCTGGGTACGCACCTGAATATTTCCATGTGAAATCATTACATCATCAATAACCACATTTCCGCCTGCCACTATGGTTCCGGTACGCTCGTTCATTACTACCCTTGCCGGAATATCCACGCGTATTTCCTGCTCAAGTATGAGGCTGGTGAATATGTTCATGTTCGACTGATCTCTGAAGGCCTGGGGCCACTGAACATGAACAAGGCCCGCGTGATACACCGCCGCCAGATCCTCATCGAATGTGGTGTTAATCGATTCCACAATTCGCCTTGCATTGGTGAAGTTTGGTTCGCGCAGCACCAAACCGAGTGGTTTTTCCGTGTCGAGCAGGCTTTCCCGATTCCGTTCCACAATTCCACCGCCCGGAATCGTGGCTGTCAGGGTCTGATTTCTTGTTACCCTTGCGCCGGGGATCTCTGCTGTTATACCGCCCACTACGAGAGGGCCCTGGGCTTTAACAAAAATCTCTTCGTCATCGGGGTCAAAAAGTGGCGTTTGAAGTAAGACCCCTCCCTGCAGGCTGCTAGCATCACCAAGCGATGATACCGTCACGCTGATTTCACTTCCCGGCGCATTGTAGGGCCCCACCGACGCCGTCACCATAACTGCAGCCACGTTTCTTGTTCTGAGCCGTTCTGCATCAACGGTAATGCCAAAATTCTCCAGCATATTGGCAATCGACTGCACCGTAAATACCGACCCGCGACTGCTTATGGTACGGTCGCCTGTTCGATCCAGGCCGGTTACAAGGCCATAACCGATTAGCTCCTTACGCTGGGTATGCTGTATTTCAACAAGATCACTTAACCGTGTTTGTGAATAAACAGCATCCGTAATTACAAGCGACAGAATAATCGCTAATATGAATATCGGTTTCAATTTCTTCCTCATTGGTGCTGGTTTAAGTTAATTGGTCAGGTATGTAAATGAGGCTGAGTCATAATTCGCGCAACAGAATTGCTGCGCCAAGGCCAAGCCCCACTCCCGTGTAAACGATTCTTCGCATCAGTCCCCGGCGTTTGGTAGCTTCCGCAAAACCGCCTTTCTTTTGATAGCTGATATTGGCATTGGCCACGCGGTACGATAGAACACGGTTGTTACTGTCTACATCATTAGGCCGAACCGTGCCGCTCAGTCTCATTTCGTGGGTTTCACCGTTGATTTCGGTAATCCTTGTTCCCTGTACAATTAGATCGCCAAGCGGAGTAACATCTACGATTTGTACGCTCATAAAGCCCTCCAAAAGCTGCCGCTGACTGGCAAGGTTTCGGCTGTCAGACCCATAATCTACTCTAACGTCCGAACCGAATGTGGGCTCAAAGGGAATGAAATTTCCCGATACCGAGCCCGTTGCGCTTCCGTTGGCATTTGAGGTTCTTCGGGCATCGGACGTAGAGCTGCCCGAAATATTTTCGACAAGTACCACGGTAATAATATCCCCTACCTGATTGGCCTTCACATCGCGGTAAAGCGATGTCTGCGCGACTGCTGGGACGAGGTCCGCAGCTGTCAGCGCTGCTACCACAAGTACGAAAAGTCCCGATTTCAGTTTGTTCGTATCCATTTCACTTCTCCCGGGCCGGTAACCCTGCCCAAATATCTTTTTCTTGTTTCATTGCTGTATAGGTGTATTTCTTCGCCCTGCGCACCGCTTTGCCGGGCTTCGCAGGTAAGTTCCACACGGATAATTCCGTCTTCGAAAATCATCGTTACCACATCACCGGCTTCTACAAGGTAAGCGGTACTTACATCTGCATACCTGATAGGCTGCCCGGGCGCCAGAGTGCGTCGCACGGTCAATCCCGATAGTTCTGCGCTGGAGTTGATCAGTCGATCCCTGCCAGGCACAATTGAAACCCATTGTTTCTCAATGTCATGTTCGGATATGGTTTCACCCGACAAGATTCTTCTGGCGGCCACGGGTATGTGCTGCTTCAATTCAACGGCCAGCTGAACCGGGGTTGTTTCGGTTCTGTTTCCATTACGGTGTACAATCTCAAAGTTCATATGCCGGTTAATCACACCTCCCGGCCTGGCTTCCAGAATGGTACCGGCTCCATGTTTCAGAAGTGATCCGGGAATCCATCTTGCCGAGAGATTAAATCTATACTCGTTCTCACTGTACCTTT
>PWWL01000047.1 GCA_003561515.1 Balneolaceae bacterium | reverse complement strand
AACTCGGAATTCCTTTTAGTTCCTGAATTTTGGAAGGGCAAACAGCGGCCAAGTCTGCGTTGAAGCTGTTGTTATACCAACAGCTTTGCGATTATACCAAATAATAATTTTGTGGTCTATAATTATTTATATCATCATCTATTCGAAAATGTCGATCTATTCCAAAAATTATTTCTCTTGTCTTATTGTAATAGTTATCAACAACTTCTCTGCTAGGTCTGTAAGCAGAAGCATGAACTACTTTATTTCTTATCTCATGAATATCAAAATCATATAGCAATAAAAAGCGTCTTCTTAAATCATCAGGACCAATTACGTTAAGATTTTCTCTGGGAGGAGTATTGGTAAAATCTCGATTCAATAATAATCGGACTTGTTCTTGTATTTCATCAATTGAATTTATTTCTGGACTAATTAGAAAGTGGTTAATTACAAAATTTCTGAGTCTTAAATAACTTAGTTGACTTAGGTTATCATGCAAGTCATTAAGAACTCTGTTTAACTGTTCTAATGATTCGAAAATTCTTTTCTGAAAGGAGTCAAAAACTAACTTTGCTCTAATGTACAATGAGAAGTAAGCTTCACAAGCTTGACATAGGTTTAAAATGCAATACATGTACTGCTTGTGTTTCATTAACTCAGAACAATCATAAATTAGATATTCGTATTTAGAATTTACTAAATCAGCATTAATGTGGAATTCTTTACGACAATCATCAAATTGACATGAAACAATCATATGAGCAATTGGCCTGAAGGTCTCAAAGTCATCTGCTCTATTGAAATAATTTCGTTTCTCACAATGCGGGCATATCGGACAGAAATTTTCATAATTTCTAATATGCCTCATATTATCAGCATAAACGGGCTCTTCGGGCATGATATATTAATTTCAGATCAAGAATGATTATTCATCAAAATGGATTGTCTCCTTTATGCTAAACTCATCATGTTTGCTAAGGCGACTTATCAATACAACATTTAATCGTTTAAACAGGTCAAAAAACTCATCACGGTTAAATCCCAATTCAATTTCTACAATGTAAGGTTCATTTTCTGATGATTTAGATCTATCTAAAGCAATTATTTGACCAGAAAAAATATCACTATAACCAAAAAAGAACTTAGCACCGATGGGCTCATATTTATCAGTATCAATGCCTAAACGATTGATTACCTTCTCTAAATTTACATGATCACTAATATCTGCAGCAGAAGTTCCTTTGAAATCACCGTATTGTACAGAAGCTTTCATTAGTTGTCTTGTTAAGTTATTGTTATAAATATATTATTCTATTGATTCTCTAAATCATTCCATTCACGATAAACTTTCCAAAGAGCCTTATATCTAGATGTGCCTTCAGGATGCAAAAATTTATTGAATGCATTATCTGGGGGTTCAAATAAATTCCGTATTTCTGATACATAAGATTTCTTGAATCTTCCTACATCAATTTTTTTATCTAAATACTTTGAGCATGCATTTTCATAAGCATTTAGATACTCTTCAATATAGGAGTTCATTCTTTTAAGTTTGGGTTGCAACTTTTTTTTATCGATTTCGCTTAATTCTTTTGGTGTTTTACCTTCTGTAATTTCTTCAACCTCAGCGCAAATATCTTCGTATCTAATTTTAGCATTTGCAATATCTCTACGTAATTCATTTTCTGCTTGGCCTACAGCGATATCATTAGCAACACTTGCTTGTTTATTTGCTTGTTTTGCACTTTCAGCTGATTTGTTAGAATATTTAATTGAAAAAATCAGAGCCAGAACAGATACAATAGCAGAGATTCCAGCTATAATAGCAGAGATAGTTTCTATACTCATAATTCAATCTCATCGATAAAATTGGACCAATAATTTGCTAGTGCAACGAAATTATCATTGCTCGCTTCTTTAAGCATCAAGTAAACTTTATCAGGTTCACTTAAACCCAGCTTATTACCAACCCTTCTAAATATATCCTGTTTTTGGGTCTCTGATAAAGGTTTGCCTTCTATACTATAGTTTTTAATATCTTCATTGATCTCTTTCAGAGTCAAAACAAGAGTATCCTTTTGAATGGACTCGATTTTTAAAGATGCAGATTTTTCTAAACTTGTTTTTTTCGCGGAGTTCTTAATTTTTAATGTGTATTCTTCTGCAATTGAATCAAATGTTGCCATTATTATATCTTCTTTGAATTAGTGTTTATGTTGGTATAAAATATAATTGCGCGACAGCACTTCTGTAGTATCACCAATCCCACAATATTCCAAATCACCAAAAGAAGCAAGTTAAGGTGTAGTTCTGCAATGTTTTGCGGCTTTCAGAAATGAATATAAATCGCAATTCGGTACAAAAAGTAAGCCCGGGACGATTAACCGCCCCGAATAGGTCGGGTCAGGCAGTGAGCGCTGAGGGCGCAGATGAGCAGGCGGGTGTTGTGCCAGGCAAGAAAAAGAAATCCTCAACCGGTAATGGAAATGCAAACCGCTAAGCTAAAGTCTTTAATACCTCCAACCTCAAGACTCAAGACTCAAGACTCACGACTCAAAACTCACGTATATCCAACCCAAACCGCCACCACCAATCCAATTGCACAGACGGCGAGCAGTTTCAGGATCACCGGTAAAATGAACTTCAGCCAGCGGTCGTACGAGATACCGGCCAGGCCGAGGATGCCCATCAGCACGGGATTGGTGGGCACGATCATGTTCATCAGTCCGTCGCCGAACTGGAAGGCAAGCACGGCGATCTGCCGCGAAACACCCACGAGGTCGCCGATGGGGGCCATCAGGGGCATGGTGACGAACGCCTGTCCGCTGCCCGAGGGGATGAAGAAGTTGAGCACCGACTGGATGAAGAGCATCCCCACGGCGGAGAGTTCGGCGCCCACCAGGGTGAGGGGTGCCGCCAGGCCGTTCACCACGGTGTGCAGCACCTGTCCGTCTTCGAGCAGCAGGGCGATGGCGCGGGCAAAACCAATGAGCAGGGCGGTGGTGGTGAGCTCGGCGGCACCGTTGCCGAATTCGGTGGCCGTTTTGTTGATGCCGATGCCGGAGATGAGTCCCGCAAGAATGGCTAGCCCGAGGAACATCGCCCCGAGCTCCACCAGGTACCAGTCGTAGAACCAGATGCCGATCACCAGCGCCACCAGGGCCAGGAGGGTGACAAAGAGCACCGACTTGTGCCGGCCGGTCATCTCCGGGTACTCCTGCACGTCGGCGGCCACGGGCACCTCCACGCCGTACACCAGGCTGGCCGTGGGATCGGCCTGTACCTTGCGGGCGTATCGCCAGACGTGGTGGAAGCCGACGGCCAGCAGCGGCACGGCCAGGATGAGGCGGTAGTTCATCCCCGAGGTGGGCTGCAGCCCGGCGATATCCTGCGCGATGAGCAGGGTGAAGGGGTTCATCACCGCCACGGCGTATCCAATGCCGTAGCCGATCACCATGGTGCCGATGGCGGTAACGGCGTCCATGCGCAGGGCGATGCTCACCGACACCAGGATGATGGCGAAGGGGATGTACTCCTCGGCCATCCCGAGCGTGGCGGAGGCCACGGCAAAGGCGAGCATGGCCAGGAAAAGCAGGAGGTAGGGCTGGTCGCCGAAGTTTTTCACCATCTTGCCGAGCAGCGCGTCGATGGCGCCCGTCTGCCGCACCACGGCCAGTGCCCCGCCGATAATCAGCACAAAGAAGATGATGCCCTGTGCGCTGGCAAAGGCCCGCGGCACCACGGTAAACAGGGCAAGGGGGGAGAGGTACTCTTTTTCGTCAGCCTCGGTAAACGAGCCCGGCACCACCGTCTCGATGCCCTGTTCATTGATTTCGGTATCGAACTCCCCGGAGGGAATGAGCCACGTGAGAACCAGCGAAAAGGCCATCAGGATAAAGAGCAGAACGAGCGTGTGGGGGACTTTGATTTTCACGTGCGGGGATCAGGTCTGGTTAGCGGTTGATGCCCATGATACTAAAATTGGGGGAAATGTATTTTTATTGTGAAGAGGGGAGGAAACGGGCCTGGTGTGTTAGCCACGAAAGCACGAAAGCACGAAAATATGGTGGTGT
This sequence comes from Balneolaceae bacterium, assembly GCA_003561515.1. Classification (GTDB taxonomy): domain Bacteria; phylum Bacteroidota; class Rhodothermia; order Balneolales; family Balneolaceae; genus Rhodohalobacter. The sequence continues at coordinate 149 of PWWL01000047.1, read as the reverse complement.
TGGGTTCTGGCGGAGAGGTTGAAAATCCCCTCTCGAGAGGGGAAAAGTCCGGATGAAAACGCGGAGCGTGATTCAGCCGGGCGAGGGGTGTGTACCTGAAGAGAGGCTCACATGCCGTACGAGTATCTCGCAGAGTTACGCGGAGTTTT
>PWWL01000260.1 GCA_003561515.1 Balneolaceae bacterium | reverse complement strand
TAACGACATTAGTCCGGATGTGCAGTTTAAGACCTTTGACAGGCTCCGGATTCAAAAAGCTGAACTTGAAGAGCACGCTACTGCCTGATGCTGAAAAAATTCATAGGAAAAACCATTGATGTTGCTAAGATGAGCGCAAAGCAAATGTACGGAGACGACTTCGTGATACTGGACTCTACGCCTGAAAACGGCGATAACGACGCCGGAATTACGGTTATGGTTGACAAAAGCAGCAGGCAAAAGACATCCGAAAATCATTCTTCTGCGACTGGCAAAAATGTAAATGGAACCGTATCGGAAGGCGTTCGATTCGAGCGTTCCGGCAGCAGCAGAGAACGTGTAAGTCCAAATCTTCAGAAACTCAGATCGTTTGCCGAGACAAATTTTGGAGATGATTTCTACAACGCTCTTCAGCAGAAAGAGGAAAAAAATACAGCTAAAACGGAAAAGAAAGCCACCGAAGAGTCCAACGTCGATAGACATCTGGATGAAAATGAAAAAGAAAAAACCGTTTATCGCAGGTCAAGTGTTCGCTCTGTCCCTTCCACTGTTTCAGACAACGCACAACAATGGCCCTCAAAGAGGAACGATGCCGGGAGCATCTTAAACGGCACAGCGGATACAGTTTCTTCAGATGAAGACTTTACAATGCCTGACAGGGCTTTGCTGCGAAAATTTGATGAATCAAAACCGAAAGTTGCTATACCGGGATCAGCTGTATCGGCAAAAAGCCGGCAAGACCAGCGGGAAATTTCAGCCCTTCACAGAAGATTCGATAAGCTGGAAGCTCTGCTCGACTCAGCCCTGATATCCTCGAACCTTGAATACGCATCACACCCGGCGTTTCAGCAGCTTGTTCAGGCAGGTATAGCTACCAGTACAGCAGCCGGCTGGTTCGGTGATATTATCAGGCAGGGGGTTGATCCATTTGATCAGGGCGATCTTTTTATGGCAAAACTCTCAGGCATTATCCGGGATGCCCTGACCGGTGCAGTTGCTGCCCCAGCGGTTAAAAATATACTTTTCACAGGCCCTTCGGGCTCAGGCAAAACCAGCCTGATCATGAAGCTGCTATCAAGCCCGTACTTTTTTATCGATAAAAAGCTGGCGGTCGTCTCGATGAAGCCCCAGGATGATGCATCCGGCACATACTACACTGTGCTTGAACCATTTTGCAGAGACCGTGAGATGCCATTTTACAACATTAGCAGTGGCGTTGACATCACCCGGATTAAAGATGAATTGGAAGCATTTGATCATGTTTTATTCGACAGTGCCTCCCTGTCCATTTCAAACGAGGCATCATTCAGGGAATATTGGAAACTTAGGCAGGTTCTCGCATCCGTTACCCCCCTGGAAGTACATTATGTAATTAATGCTTCAATGAACCGCTTTTACTTCAATAACTCAGCATCACTGCATCATCCGCTGCAACCCGATTTCATAGCAATCACACACCTTGATGAAGCACCCCAGTGGGGGCCTGTGATTCCTTTTCTGAAAGACATGGGATGTGCTGTACGCTATGTGAGCACCGGCAGGAATTTGAACAACAGCATTGCAGAGTTTGAACCTGCATGGTTTGCGAAAAAAGTACTTCAGGAGTCATGAACATCGAAACAATGGAAAAACAAGAATTACAATCTGCCTACATCCTCGCTGTAATCAGCGGAAAAGGCGGCGTCGGTAAAAGCATGACGAGCGTTCATATCGCTGAAGTGCTGTCGGGCATGGGATATAAAACCGGGCTCATCGATGCCGATATCGGCCTTTCGAATTGCGCTACATTGCTCAACGAAACCGTAACGGCCAGTGTGGCCGACTGGATTCACGGAGAGTGTACGCTGGAAGAACTACCACATGCCTGTGGTTCGATTACCTTAATTACAGGATCCGATCAGCCTGGAAAAGTGCAGTTTCAACCCGAGCTCATGATGGACGCTCTGGACCAGGTAACAGATTACCTTGCTGCCAGTCATGATTTCATAATCATCGACACCCCTGCCGGAGCGGGGGAAATGACCCTCTGGGCTCTTGACCGAGCACATATTGGTACCGTTATCCTTGTAGATGAACCAACCGCCATTTCAGATGTTTACAGGCTTTGCAAGTATGTTTACAGTATCGATCCTGAATATCCCTTTGCGGCTGTTGTTAATTTTGCGGAAAACGAAACCTCTGCCGACGATACTGCCAAACGGTTTAATACCATTCTCGACTATTTTCTCAACAAAAAAGCAGCGTATCTCGGTTTTATTCCGGCGTCCGAACAGATCAAAAGCGCTGTAAAAAATCAGGTTACGCTTTACGACTCCGGAAATAACGATTCGGTAATGAACGAATTCCGGTTTATTGCCCAAAACATTGCCGGCCTGGCCGCCGATCAAACCAAACAACTTTCAAACACGGCTTATTAATAAAAGGAGTACATCATGTTACTACGTCTGATTACAGTTATATCACTTATTAAATTCTTGATTCTCATGATTTCAGGGATGAATATCGATGTGGCGCTTTACAGGAGCCTGATCGTGTTCATGATTCTTTTTACGGTAGCTTATTTTACCATCTTCTTCCTGAATGTGGTAAGAGAAAACCCCAGCGGTGGAAGCAAAACCGTACCCGACTTAAACAATCCGACGAACAGTAAAGAAGAGAGCTGATCATGGGCAATTCAACACTACAGGAGCTTGTTGAGTCGTATTGCAAAGATCCGGCCGATGGGCTAAGAAACTCGATCATTACAAAGTCGATGCCGCTCATCAGAAGTATTTTGGGTAAGATCAATCGCCCCGATCAGCCGCTTGCGCAGATCGAAGACCTTGAAAGCGCCGGCATCAGCGGGCTTATTCAGGCCATGGATACGTACGACTGTGGAAAAAATATCCAGTTCAACACGTATGCCTATTACAGAATACGGGGCAGTATTATAGATTACTTAAGAAAAATAGATCAGCTGCCCCGTAAACAGAGAAAAAATTATGGGCTGGTACAGGAAGCATCCGACAGACTTTCGCAGAAACTCGGAAGGGAGCCTCTGGATGAGGAAATCGCCGAAGAGCTCGATATGCCGATCGATGATTATCATCAGCTTCTTGCGAATGTTCAGCAGAGAAATGCCTTATCTCTCGATAATTCGAAAGATGAGAACTCGGGGTCGTTCTACGATGTGCATGCCGACCCGGACAGTGAAACTCCCGACAATGATTTGGAGAGAAAGGAATTAGCGGAAAATCTAAAGCGCAGAATAGGAAAATTGAAAGAGCGCGACAGGCTCATTCTAACGCTCTATTACTATGAGGATATGACCATGAGTGAAATTGCGCTGCTGCTTGATCTCTCCGAGGCAAGGATATCACAGATTGTTGGGAAACTTCTAATACAACTAAAGCACGATCTCGTTAAAGTTGAGGTGTATAATTAACGATAATAAGGCGTACAAACCGGTTGTTCCGGCATGTGTCGGATCAGCCATTACCATAAATCGGTTGCACTACGCTCATGTCACGAATAACCAGACTTGGGAAAATACCCCAGCTTCTGAACAGGAAGAAGGATTTGGAACGCGATGCCGATAGAAAGAAAAAAGATCAGGAAAGACCTCCATTTACTTTGTCAGAACAGCCCAAGGCAAAAAAACCCAAACTATCGATAAAGAAACCCCCCCCTTCTGAAGAAAAAAAGGGACCATCACCCGATGGAGTTGGCGGACGAATCGACCTGAAAGTGTAATGGCCCCATAGCTGCCTCCCGTTTACAACATTGAAGATGCAATAGCAGTGTAACCCCACCTGTCACGAATTTTTATCAACGCAGTGATTCGAAACGAGGATTCCTGGTAAACTTAGGTCGTGTAGCCAAATCCCGGAATTCATTTTTGAAACTACTGTCTTAGCCCTCACCTTATAATCGAAGTCGGGAACAATCAGAACTGGTGCTGATGGCATCGCTACTTGGTGACCAAACTACCGCATCCACAACGATCAGACAGAGACCCGGCTTTAGCTTTACTAAAACCACCCGTCTGCGAACCATCGTTATCCGATACCCTCACCCGTCCGGTATCATCAAACCCATCAGATGCTGGAGAAAATCATACAGCCGGTGAAACATCATTTCGAACGCTACGGGCAGGTATGGCACCACAAGGATCAGAAGTGTGAGGCCAACGCCGATTTTAATGGGAAGTGCAATGAACATGATGTTTG
>PWWL01000285.1 GCA_003561515.1 Balneolaceae bacterium | reverse complement strand
CGGATGCGTATAATTACCCGAATAAGTTCAAGAAAATTTAAAGAACCATAGAGCACACGAAAACTTACCTCTGTGAACTCTGTACCCTCAGTGGTTTTTAAGTATTATACCTACACCGCAATCACCATTCCTTTTTGATGGCTTTCTTTTGCGAGTTCTATGATGCGGATTACCACGGCTGCTTCTTCGGGTTTTACGGAGATGGGGGTGCCTTTGAGGATGGCATCGGCCACGTTTTGATAGAAGTGCAGATAGTTGCCGCGTACCGTTTCAACCCTCGTTTGTCTGATCTTTCCTGACTCTTCCTGCCTCCAAAGCACACCATTTGCGGAAACCTCTTCCCTTCCCCAGTCCGGCCTGCCCGGATCCATCCCCGCTGCCAGCCCCTCTTCCTGGGGGTCTGTACCGAACTTCACATACGATCCTTTTTCACCGTGAAGCACAAATCTGGGCGTGGGCTCGGGCACCAGCATTCCTGCTCTCAAAACGGCCCTGAATCCATCGTAATAAAAGATGATCTCAAACCAGTCATCCGTCTCTCCGCGGCGCTCATTGCGAATATCGGCAAACAGTTTTTCCGGTTTCCCGAACAGCTGAAGGGCCTGGTCGATCAGATGCGGGGCAAGATCATACAAAATGCCGCTGCCGGGCAGGGCTTTCTCCTTCCATGCACCGGGACGCAATTCATTCCGGAACCGGTTAAAGGAGGATTCAAACTCCACTATCCGCCCAACGGCATTCTCACTGATCAGCTTTTGAATGGTGAGAAAATCTCCGTCCCACCGCCGGTTCTGGAATACGGTGAGTACAAGCCGAAGATCATGAGCCATGGCAATCAGTTCGTACGCCTCATCGGAGGTGACGGTGAACGGCTTGTCCACAACCACATGCTTGCCCGCCCTCAACGCGTCTCTGGCCATGTTGTAGTGCAGGTGATTGGGTGCGGTGATCACAACCAGGTCAATTTCCGGCTTCCGCAAAATATCCCTGTAGTCGCGGATCACCTCAATGCCCGACCGCCCCTCAACATGCTCCGGCCCCGAGCGCCGTACCACCGATCTGAGTACAATTTCATCGCATGCATCAATCAGCGGCGTGTGAATGTTCTTTCCCGATTTACCGTAGCCGATAATGGCTGTTTGGAGGGGTTGAGTCATAGTTTAAAGGGGTGTAAAATTCGAAGAACGAAATACGAAATATGAAATAATAGGGATCGCAAATCTTCAATCTGAGATCAGAATGGTTTGCGGCATATTCACAGCTTCACCGACGATATCAAACCAGTGGATCAATCTTACCCGGATGTTCAAATGAACTGGCTTTTCTCCAGGCTATTCGCAGTTCTTCCCGATGGATTTGTGCCCATTATGTTGTCAGACCAAGTGCCCGCGGAGAAAGCTCTCCATTCAAAACGGCAAGACTTTCAATACTTATTACTGCTTCATATTCTGCATAAAAAGCATGGAAATGTGGGGGTGAATGGTCATCAAAATACATTCTGATGACAATACCGTAAAATCGGCTTATTTCAGGCATCTGCACTCAGTGATTCCAGCCCCGGTAAAACTTCCTCCGCTTTTTTACCGGTTATTTTCATATAGAGTGAATCGGGACAAAGTTCAATTTCATCCCCCCATGCAATAGAACCGGAGTCAGAAATATACACAGCTTTGAAAATGTCCCGGTCTTTTAATTTTCTGAAAACTCCCTTCTCAATTATATCGGACAAATCTACTATTCCCTCACTTTGGTCTGAATAACGCAGCCAGATCGAATAGTTATCACGCGCTTCAATTTCTGTTGGACGAATCATATCGAAAATCACTTCATCTGATGTTGAATCATACTAAAATGTACTTATTTCCCAATCAAATTGCATGAAACCCTATTTACGATCACAGATTGAAATGCGAAGCTCGAAATCCTAATGTTCTAAAAAATCTGCAATCTGCAATTATCAATCTGAGATCATGCAGATCACTTGATGGGCTTTCCCGGCAACCCCCCGGTTTGACTTTGGGCGTTGATTGAATTCCCGCCTCGGGGTTTGGGGGATTTATCCCATCTTTCAGCTACCGACCAAACATTTCTCCGAAACGTATTGAATTACACTGTACGAGATTTTAATGGTGAATTCCGTAGCCATGCGGTATTGCTAAAATGTACGTTCTCCTCAGCGGAATTATTTAAAATACTGCTCTCAACACCGCAGGCATACCGCTTTTTGGCTCTACAGCCAGTGGGGCCTCCGGTGCCATGTAGCATTCGAAAATTCCGGGATCTCCTGCAGATTTGATCATGGGACGCGTTCCGGCAGGAACGACTGGTCGGTAGCACCTACGGTGCGCGATACACCTATCCTCCGGCCCATGTCAATGAAAAACATCGGAATGTTATTCCGGAGGTTGTTCAAGGTATTGCGGATAGGATACCCGGGAATGCTGAACCACGGGAAATGTTAAACCGCAGAACCGATGAATTATGAATGATGAAGGAAATGCGAAGCACGAAATCCTGATGTTCTAAAAAATCTGCAATCTGCAATCTGCAATTATCAATCTGAGATCATGCAGATCACTTGATGGGCTTTCCCGGCAACCCCTCAGCTTGACTTTGGGCGTTGATTGAATACCCGCCTCGGGGTTTGGGGGATTTATCCCATCTTTCAGCTACCGACCAAACGTTTCTCCGAAACGTATTGAATTTCACCTTATGATAAAGATTCAATTCTTTTGCCACGGAAGCACGGATGGTCACGGAAGATTCCCTGAATTTGTCTGATTCAAATATGGTTTCTATTCTTTAAATGATTCATGATACGCGCCGAACTCAGATCCTATTTTTATGAACACCAAAACAACATCCACAAAAGCAAAGAACATCACCCGCAAAGGCTTTCTCGCCGGAGCCGGAGGCGCCCTGGCAGGAATGATGGTTCCATTCCGATCTGTAACCGCAAAGAATAGGCAGGACGAAATCCCGGCAGGCAATTCTTTTTTGATTAAAGGCGGAACCGTCATCACCATGGCAAACGGGAATTCCGATGCTGAAACCGCCGACATCCTGGTTGAAGGCGGAATCATCCGGGAGATTGCCCCGCACATTGAATCGGATGCGGAAGTCATAGAGGCCGATGGACGGATTGTGATGCCCGGGTTCGTGGATACCCACCGCCACATGTGGCAGGGAGCGCTCCGGAATATTCTGCCCGATGGACTTCTCAGTGACTACATGCAGGTGATTGGCGGTGCAAGAAGCGTATTTCGTCCCGAAGACGTTCACACCGGAAACCTGCTGAGCGCCCTCGGGGCAATTGATGCGGGCATCACCACCATTCTCGACTGGTCGCATATTTCAAGCACACCGGAACACTCCGACGCCGCGATTGAGGCACTTCGCGATTCGGGCATCCGTGCCGTCTATGCCATGGGCAGCGGCGCCGACAACCCCCGCAACCGTTTCCCGGAAGACCTGCGGCGCGTGCGGCGGGAACTGGTTCCTTCGGATGAGGGACTCATCACCCTGGCAATCGGTGCTGGCATTAATCGCAGCCAGTGGGAGCTGGCCCGCGATGTGGGTGCCAGAATTTCGGTTCACGTGAACGGAACGGGCGATCTGCTGCCGCTGGCCGATGCGATGGGTCCGGACGTAACCTGCATCCACTGCTGCAACCTGAACGAAGCGGAGTGGGAGCTGCTGGCTGAAAAAGGCACGGGCGTATCCATCGCGGCTCCCGTTGAGATGATCATGGGGCACGGCATCCCTCCCATTCAGCAGACGCTGTACTACGGCATCACCGCCAGCCTGAGTATTGACGTTGAAACCACCGTTCCGGGCGACATGTTCGGGCAGATGCAGTCGATCCTGACCCTGCAACGTATGCAGATTCTTCAACGCCGGCGTAAGGGTGAAGAAAATCTCCCTCCACTGCTCACAGCAAAAGAAGTTCTGAAAATGGCCACCCTGAACGGCGCACTCCACAACGGGCTGGACCACAAGACCGGCACCCTCGAACCCGGAAAAAGGGCCGATATCATCATGCTGAACCCGAACCGTGTGAATGTGATGCCGCTCAACGATCCCGCAGGTGCTGTGGTGACCGGCATGGACCGCTCCAACGTGGAAATGGTGATGATTGATGGCACAATCAAAAAGTGGAAAGGAGAGCTGCTTTTTGATGACCTTGTAAGACTAAAAGAGAAAGCCGTTT
>PWWL01000195.1 GCA_003561515.1 Balneolaceae bacterium | reverse complement strand
TTTAATCTTCTTTAACTACCCAAACCTTAACTTTTGGTTTTAGCTCACCAAGAACGTCAACGGTTGCTGTGTACTCTCCCAGGGTTTTAATATCCTGATCGAGGGTAATCTTTCGACGATCGATGATGATTTCGCGCTCTTCAAGCGCTTCGGCTACCTGAACATTGGTTACGGTACCGTGAATCTTATCCTCTTCACCTACGGTGACCGGAATGGTAACGGAAGTTGCTTCAAGTTGTTGCGCCAGTTCTTTGGCTGCCTCAACGGAAAGTTCTGCTCTCAATGCAGCTTCCCTTTTCAGGTTTTCGTATTCGCGAATTGCTCCGGGGGTGGCCAAAGCGGCCTTACCTTGCGGAATCAGATAGTTACGGCCGTAACCGGGCTTCACTTCAACCAGATCTCCGGCACCACCCAATTTCTCAATATCTTCTTTTAGTATAAGCTTCATAATGTGGATACCTTCTTATCTCATGTTTTCGGTTACGTAAGGAATAAGAGCAAGAAATCGGGCTCTTTTCACGGCAGTAGAAAGCTGACGCTGATGCCGTGCGCTGGTACCTGTAACACGACGCGGCAGAATTTTTCCCTGGTCGTTAACAAATCGTTCGAGCACATCGGTCTGCTTGTAATCGATGTATTCAACGCCTGCTTTTGTAAACCGACAGTCTTTGCTTTTGAGATGTCCTTTTTTTGGATGCGATGGATTGTTAATCATATTTCTGCTCCTCCTTAATTATCGTCTTCAGTTTCTGATTCGCTTTCTACCTCTTCAAAAACTACGGGCAGATCACCTTTCTTTTTCAGGTCATAGTATCGCAGCATTTTTGCGTCGTACTTGAGCGTGAGATATCGCATGATATCATCGTTGATTCTCATGTTGCGTTCCACAACTGCGATTGCTTCGGCCGGAGCGTTGAAATAGAGATTAACGTAGTATCCGGTGCTTTTTTTGTCGATGTCGTAGGCAAGCTTTTTAACTCCCCACTCATCCACTTCAACGATGTCGCCACCGTTATTTTCGATAAGCTTATTTACGAAACTTACAAGTTCTGAAAACTTCTCTTCGTCGAGAACCGGATTCAGAATGTAAGTCATTTCATAGAAATCTTTCTTCATTCTGTAAAGTATTGTCTTTGGTTGTTTTCCGTAATTGGAATACAGTCATCGTACGTTGCGCCGATAACAGAGCCTTCAAAGATAAGCAAAGGTTGAGTGAGTAGCAATGTGAGGGGGGCAAATCCGAAAGCCGAAAGCTCTAAGTTCTAAATCCTAATGTTCTTAATCCAAAAAATCTGAGATCGGGGTTAGTGCCTATACTGCGTAATACGAAGTAATCAGCTCAATGAGGCCGGTGGTTGGCAGTACGGGCTCAACTCCATAGTAGATGGTGAGTACGGCCAGAAGAATCAGCGCTGCTTTAAACAGAGTACCGGGAGTCTTCATGGAATACTCTTTATGAGCTTCCTTGAAGTACATGAACACCATCACCCTCAGATAGTAGTACACACTGGCAGCACTTGCAAGCACACCGATAACGGCAAGCATGATCAGGTCTGCTTGTACGGCAGCTGCGAAAACGTAGTATTTACCGATGAACCCGACAAATGGCGGAATACCGGCAAGTGAAAAGAGAAAGATTGAGAGCATCACTCCCATCACCGGCATTCTGAAACCCAGTCCGGCATAGCTGTCGATTTCTGTGAAATCGAGGCCCTTGTTTCTCTCATAGTAGGCGATCACTCCAAAGGCACCCACGTTCATCAGGGTGTAGGCAAACAGGTAATAGAGCACTCCTGAGTATCCGGCTGCGGTTCCCGCTGCAAGGCCAACCATCAGGTAGCCGGCATGGGCAATACTTGAATAGGCAAGCATCCGCTTCACATTGTCCTGGGCAAGCGCAATAAGATTACCCACAATCATGGTAATGATTGCCACAACCTGGATAACGTTGGTCCAGTTGCCCGCTTCGTTTTCTGGAAGCATGCGGGTCATCACAAGAATAAACGCAACAAAGGTGGCCGACTTGGCCGCAGTAGCCATAAACGCGGTGAGCGTAGTGGGAGTGCCCTGATATACGTCGGGCGTCCACATGTGAAACGGTACCGCGGCAATTTTGAAAAAGATACCTACCAAGAGAAGTGCAGATCCGCCAAGAAACAGTGGAGTAGCTTCAGCAACAGAAGCAATGTCAACCAGGTTGGTAAAGCCTGTTGCACCATAAATCAGCGCAATTCCGTAAAGCAGAAAACCGGTGGAAAATGCTCCGAGCAGAAAATATTTCAGCGCAGCCTCTGCACCCCTGTTATCGTAATACATCAGCCCTGCAAGCACGTAGAGAGCGATCGACATGGTTTCGAGGCTGATAAAGAGCGAAATAAGGTCGTTCGCTACCGCAAGGCCAAGCATCCCGGTAGTGGCAAACAGCACCATAGCGTACACCTCGCCATAGTGCAGGCCGTGATCTTCAAGGTACTCCTTCGAAATTATCACGCAGAAAAGTGCACCCAGCAGCACAATCACCGTACCGAAAGCGGCAACACCGCCATAGGCAATCATGCCATAAAACGCGGTGCCTGTATCACCAAACAGTGACTGGAATGCAACCACCAGAGCAAGGGCAAGCGAAGCCACGGTTGTCCAGTAAATTGATGTAACACCTTTCTTGAACGCTTCAAGCAGAATGGCAATCAATCCGGCAGCTGCAACTATGATGCCGGGCAGAAAGGCTGTAATGTCGTGCAAGTAATCCATTCCTATTTTTCCTTATAAATCTTGTCGATCGCTTTTGCGAGTTTAATGTCTTTTTGTGTCACCTTACCGCCTGCATCGTGGGTACTCAGGCTGATTGATACCGTGTTATAAACATTGCTCCATTCAGGGTGGTGTACCAGGTCTTCCGCTTCAAAACCGACTCTCACCATAAATGCCATTGCCTGCCTGAAATCACCGAATTTCAACTCGCGATGAAGTTTATCATCCCGGAAACTCCAGCCGTCAAGTTGTTTCAGTTCGTTGTCGATCTGATCGCGTTTGAGTGGTTCCATAAAAATTTCAGGCGTTGGTTATTTTGTAACAATGTATTTGCCGGAAGCCGCGTTTTTGTCAATTCCGTAAATTTTTGCGGTCCAGTTGGGCAGGTCTTCGTTAGCTGCCTGTTCAAGTACGGCGATACTTTTTTCTTCCGTGGCGGCAATGTAGGTTTCCACCCACTCTTCAGAGTATTGGGTAAAGTCGACCGGCCTGATGCCAATCCAAACCATAAACAATACCAGCGGCACCAGCAGGCCGATCTCACGGGCATTCAGGTCAATCAATTTTTCGTTCTCTTCATTGGTAATGGGTCCGAACATCACGCGCTGATACATCCATAACATATATACGGCTGCAAGAATCACACCGGTAGCCGAGAGTATGGCATACACTTTATTGTTGTATAGTTCGGAGAAGAATGCTCCGTTCAGAATCAGAAATTCCCCGATAAAGCCGTTCAGACCGGGCAGGCCTATCGAAGCCAGTGTGGCAATCATAAACATTACTGCAAATACCGGAATCTTTTTAGCCAGCCCGCCAAAGTCGGAAATCATGCGGGTATGCCTTCTGTCGTAAATCATGCCAACGATGAGGAAGAGTGCGCCGGTAGCCAGTCCGTGGTTAATCATCTGGATGACTGCACCCTGCATTGCGATTGTATTGAATGCGAAAATACCAAGAATTACAAAGCCCATGTGGCTTACGGATGAATATGCCACAAGCTTTTTCACATCTTTCTGAACCATGGCTACAAGCGCTCCATAGATGATTCCGATCACAGCCAGTACAGCCATCCACGGAGCAAACTCCATAAACGCGTTCGGGAATGCCGGCATCACCACGCGAATGAGGCCGTAGGTTCCAAGCTTAAGCATGATGGCTGCCAGCACAACAGAACCGGCCGTGGGTGCCTCGGTGTGCGCATAGGGAAGCCATGTATGAAATGGGAATAGCGGCACTTTGATACAGAACGCAAGAGCAAACGCGAGGAACAGCCAGGTCTGCTCAACCAGGCCGAGGGTAAACTCAGGCCCCGCTATGTAGCGCCAGTCTGACGTAAACTCATAAATGCCGGTTGAGGCTCCTGCAGCATACCCGAGGTAGAGCAGGGCAACAAGCATCAGCAGTGAACCAACCAGTGTATAGATAAAAAACTTAATGGTAGCCCTGATTCTGTCGCTTC
>PWWL01000012.1 GCA_003561515.1 Balneolaceae bacterium | reverse complement strand
TCTTGAAAAGTGAAATGAACTCCAAAAAAGTTGTTCCAGTTGCCCTCAGGCACCAGAGCCACGTAAAAGTCCAAACCGAGTCGGGCAAAATCCCGGGCGGTAAGTTCCAAATCGTCAATGCACGGAAACAAGTCAACCAATCCTGAACCTGCTGAAAAGGCTCTGGACCATGTAGCGGGACGGACCGGCGTGTTGGCCTTGAAATGAATCATCCTGGGTTGGCCATGAATGTCGGACCTTGCCAGGAACTGCTGGTCATGTCTGTTGTTGGCCACAACCAGGGCAAAAACAGACCAGTCTATGGTTTCCGGCGAATTTGCTCCACTAAAATCATGCTCACACATTTCCGCCCATTCCGGCGGTAGCCTGATATCCAGCCTAAGAAGCTGAGGATCTTCATTATCGCCTACTTCAAGGCTGTTTTTCTGAAATGCAAGAAATTCGGCTTCCAAGACCAATGGATCGGTTTCGGACAGGTAATCATCTTCAGATCGGTTCAAAGATTCATCAAACAGATCTAAAAAAATCGGGGGAATCGAGCGAACATTGCTGCTTCCGGAAGCAGTCGTGAACCTGAAAGCTCCCCCGAGCCAATCGTTCCAATTTAAATCAGATGCTAAAGCAACGTAAAACCCGGCTCTTAGTTCAGCAAGATCTTCAGCCGTGTATTCCCACTTTTGAAGCGAGGCAAAAGGATTCGTCTTTATTGTCGTCTGACCATTAAATTTTTCTACTTTAAATGGAACCAGCGGATCGTTTTTCTGGTAGGGAAACAGGAATACGTTTCCCAAAATACCCATTTGAGCCTGATACTGACCCCTTCCTGGAATATCAAGAAGGCCGAATATGTATATATGACCTTGGTTCCCCTTTTACAACCAGCTATCAGGAAATTCAAGAATTGTTTCCAATGATTCCGGCCAGTTTCTGCCCTGCGAAGATATCTCCCTTATATTAAATCCATCCTGCCGGATCGGCATATGAACTTCCTTCTCTGGTTCTGGTGCCGGTTCCGGTTCTGGTTCGCCGGGAACATTTCCATTACATTGTGGAAGCGATGGCCATAAAGCACATATATCCGGAAAAATTCCTCCCCCTCCACTTCCACCTCCACTGCTGCTGGCAGGACGAGTAGTCACCGTGAATACACCCGAAGCAGAACCGATATACAATGTTGTCCTAACAGATGTATAGTCCTGGGTTGAGGATTTTAAACCTACACGGACCTTATCCCCGATTTTGACAATGCCTGGCTCTGAAGTATAAGAAGCGTCATTTATTTTGTATTCCCCACTGCCACTTACAGAAATCGAAGCATCCGCAACCACTTCTATTTCACTGGATTCGACCCAGGTGTTTTTTGGTTGCCCCGCTTCGTGAGGTGGATTGAAATATATGGTCTGAACAACATTATCAGGATCCGGTTTGGTTGTGACCTGATAGCTTTTGGCAATACCTCCTATAGTCAATGTGGTTCGCACTGTCTTGGAATAATCTGAAGAGGACATAAGCCTTATAGTCACACGTTGTTCGGGCTGAACAGTGCCGGATTCACTGGTATAGCTTCCGCCATCAATCCGATACTCACCACCACCTCCCGAAATAGATATGTCTTTTGCCTCATCAAAATGTGAGAAGCTAACATCAGCAGTATATGATTCTCCTAAATCAGCGTGGGGTTCAGATGATGGGGAAATGCTGAAATCAAAAGTTGGTTCATCGGGCTCCGGGGAAGAAAACTCCCGGGATTCCCACCAGGCATTGTAAATCTCAGGATTAACCTTGATGCGACCACTTACTGATAAAATTTGGACGCTGTTGTTTCCATTTTTATCCAAAAGATTTACATATACCCATTGTCCGTCATTTTTATAGGAATCCGGAAGTACACCGTCTCTATTTACATCACTAACAATCCAAACCCTGTCTCCAGAACTTTGAGTTCTTTTGGCCATATAGCCCACTGATGGCTCAAGGTCACTTACAAGAGCTGCCCTATCAATGGCGTGTACATTAGGGAGGGAATCTTCTGAATTTTCAAATTGGGCCCTGGTAGCCGTAGGCATCCCACCAATTCTGGATGACAAATAAATTCGAGATCCCTGCATAGCTACGGATCTGGAAGTAAAGAAAAAATTGATTGAAATAGTTCCAGGCGGAATATAAAATTTGAAACCACTGTAATGCTTTCTAGGTTGAAAAGCATAAACATCAAGCCAAGCATCTGAACTCGAAGCCACCTGACTTTCAAACCTGTCAGGTAGTTCCTCATATTGCGCTAATGCTTTGTTTTGAAAAACAACAGAAAAAATAAAAACTACAAGAAAAAAAATGCAAGATCGGCTATATTTAAGCCCCACAAAAATTACTCTATTGTCCCTAAAAGTGTTCATCATTCCCCCACTGGTTAATATATGCTTTTTTATATTTGATTCTAAAAATTTTTCAAGAAATAAATTCAACTTTTTCCAGAAGCAGTGCATGTATCATACCAGCTCTTTCAATTATTAAAATTAAATACGACAAAATTTAGATACTTTTCAAAAAGTTAGTACGATCTGACTAAAGATAGTTAAGTCTGTACTTAATTGTGTGAAATGAACTAAAAATACGTAAAACCGGAGTGCGAAAGTTTTACTTTCGCCTGACCCGCTGAAAGCCGGTTCACCTGAAAAACAAATTTACTAACCAGAAACGGGTATAGTTTTAAAGCTTTTCAGAAAATGTTTATGGCTGCTTTATCAGTCAGGGATATACGAAAAAGTATAATCCCCACTCTTTGGCTTTTCCAAAAAAATTTTCTAAAAAGCTATAGTTTTTAGAATAAAAAAAGGGAAGAATATATCCTCCCTTTTTTTACAATCAGATTAAAGTTTAATTATTATAATACCTGCCTACTCATTAGGCAGCAACCATTCCAGGTCAGAATACTGATAGTAAGGTAATTCAACGTCGGTCTGTTCTATAGTAGCCATTACTGTGCCATCAGTCCATGCACCATATTTGAGGGACATGCCACTGCTGCCCAGATTCAAAGAAACAGGAATGACCGGCGCACCTGTATAAGTCATAGAATTACCCTCAAGGTCTGTTCCTGCCGTTGTATAGTTAAAATTATACCTAATCCAACCCTCTTCAAAAGGTGAGTCAGTGCTGACCAACCAATTGAGTTCGTTGCACAGATCATTAAATTCAGGAGGAGGTGCCGGAGACCAGATCGGATCATCTGGTGTTAAAGAATCTTCGGTTGTGTCGTAAAGATTCAGTGAAAAACGAACACAATATCCTCGGTCTGGATTAAAGCCTGAAAAAGGACCTCTTACCCCAACAAGACCTTCATCATATTCACTGTATTTTGTCGGAAATGTGAGAAAATGCAAGGAAATATCGTCTGCGGTGTTAAGATAAGGCATAGCAATATCATTTTTGGCCAGTGCAGCTTCAATTTCAAAAAGGTTATTGTTGGCATTTCCATCACCTAATTGATACTCTTCTGCAATAGCAGCCACAAGCTCATTAGCATAATCGCTCAAGGTTACAGCATTCAAAGATGAAGTCAATCCAAAACCTGCTACCTGGAAATCCATCCAGCCTGCAAGAATATTCCTGGGGTAATTTGCCTCGGGAACGGTTGTTAAAGAGGGCAGTTCTCTGTAGGCATTATAAATACGATTTTTAGGAACTACGGGAGCACCAAGGTCAAAGGATGCCACATTTATGACATAAAAGTAACCCATTTCGTTGAAATCACCGGGACCTTCAGGAACAACCAAAGCCCTTCTTGCAACTTCCACATCACCCCACACCGGTACATTTTCAGCACCAAGCCTGGCTATAATACTATCATCATCACTTTCCAGAATTGCACCTAAGTTGGCATCAAATTTCAGCGTACCTGTCCAAACATCTGTGGGTGACAGGTAAATAAAAAAGTCCAAAATTTCTTCGGTGAAAATAGGGCTGCGTACAATAACCTTGGCTACGGTAGAGTAGGTGTTGCTGGTGTTAATCACAGTCACCTTGGTTTCCCAGCCACCATCAATAGCAGCATAAAATGGATAAATAAGAACATCACCCTTGCCATTTGGTGCGACTTTCACATGGTCAAAGGGATTGGCCGCCCAGGCAAAGCCTGCAAAAAAGACCACACACATGGCCAATGCGATTGTTTTAAAGCATTTCTTCATTTGTTTCCTCCTTATCAAAGATTAAATAAAAACAACTCCTGCTAAAATCTGAATTTAG
>PWWL01000390.1 GCA_003561515.1 Balneolaceae bacterium | reverse complement strand
CCTCTCGAGAGGGGACAGATTGCCAAGCGTTCAGCGAGGCAAGCAGGGGTGTGTACGTGGAGGCAAAGGCCATACAGGGACACACCCCTCGCTTGACGAATCGCGCGTTGCGCTTTCGTCTTCACTTTTCCCCTCTCGAGAGGGGATTATTTCAGCCTTAATCAAAATTATTCAACCAATTAACAATCATACAATCCAGTAATTAACCCAATGTCTGCAGCAGCAAGAATTTTAGATACAACCAACCACGGGGGAACCATTGTGGGGCCCGGTGAGGCGACGGTTCTGATCGGCGGGATGCCGGCCTGTGTGTCGGGTGATAATCATGTCTGTTCGCTGCCGCCTGACAGTCACCAGCCAACCGTAAGCCCGTTTACCGTGGGCAGTTCAACCGTGCTGATTGGCGGCAAACCCGCAATCAGGGTTGGTGATACCTGCGTTTGCGGTGCTTCTGCAGTTGTGGGCGAGCCAACCGTAATGATCGGATAAAACAACTATGAGCGAAGAACAAAGTTTTTTGGGAAGAGGATGGTCGTTTCCGGTAAGCTTCAGCAGCAGCTTTGCTTCCGGCATGTCGGAGGATGAGCAGGACATTCATGAAAGCCTCATCATTCTGCTCGAAACACATAAAGGCGAGCGCGTGATGCGGCCGGCATACGGCACAAATCTTCACAAGAATATTTTTGAATCATTGAGCAGTTCAACCGCTGCACGCGTCACTGAAGATATCCGCAGGGCGATTCTGTTTCACGAGCCCCGTGTGATTCCGGAAGAGGTACGGCTTATTAGTGATGCTGAAGCGGGGAAGATTCTGATCGAAATTGAATACACCATTATTCAGACAAACACGCGCACCAACCTCGTCTACCCATTCTACCTAACCGAAGCCACCGATATCCGCTGATGAGTGAATCCTGCGAAAATAACACCCTGCTGAAACGCGATGGCACCAGCCAGCGGCGGAGGCTTCTGAAAGCCCTGCTGCCCGACTATGCCGCAATTGATGACCGCGGTATTGCCGACCTGATTGAGTTTGCCAAAGCGTACGGCAAAGAGCTGAGATATTTTTCGGAGAACGGATCAGAGCACGAATCGGACTGGGGTGGTTTTTTGTCCACAGAAAAAGACAAAGACCTGAACCTTTTCCTTGAAAGGCTTCTTGATGACGACGCGGCTTTCAAAGCCTACGCTGAGAAAAAAGGGGGATTTACCCAGCCCCAAAAAGCGCTCTTTCTTGCGTTTCTGAAGCTTTTCAGAATCGCACAGGATGATCTGAACAAGATCGGCAAAAAGCATATCGACTTTTACTACCGGGATGTGCTAAGGCTGAAAGAAAATCCTCCGGTTGCCGACAAGGTTCACCTCATTTTCGAACTCGCCAGGCATGTTAGGAGATCGCACAGAATTGCGGAGGGAACCGAACTGAAAGCGGGGAAAGATAAAACGGGGCAGCCTCTCACATATGCAACGAAAAAAGAGCTGGCGGTGAACCACGGAAAGGTGAAAGAGCTGAAGGCTGTTTTCAGGGATTCAAGCAGTGATGACAGGCTATATGCATCGCCGGTAGTCAACTCTTCTGACGGAAAGGGTGGTGAAATTGAAAATGAAGAGAAAAGCTGGAAATCATTCGGTTCGGTGAAAAGCCCATTTGCGGAAATAGGGTGTGCCATTGCCTCTCCGCTGCTCAGCCTTCCCGAGGGTAACCGGAAAGTCATTTTCAGCTTTTTGTTTGATCCTTCAAACAGAGACGATCTTGAACGGATCGCACGTATGGGAGGATCGCATGCAGGGAATATGTTCAGGGTTCTGTTCAGCGGCGAAGAGGGATGGATTGAGACCACTCCGGTAGATCGGTCAGCAGATACTGAAACCGAAAGCGAGGTTGAAAAGAAGGCGCTTACATTCATCAACAGTGCCACAGTAAACGACATCACCGTAAAAATCAAAGATGATCCTTCCAGGGGGTATTCCGGTGACAGGCCAGGTTACACAATTGGTCCTTTGGTTGCCGGGAGAATTGTAGAGTACAGAACGGTGAAGATGAAGGGAGCTTTCAGCAAGCTCGATCAGGTTCTTGCAGTTCGGGGTCTGGGCCAGGACAAGCTGGGTGACATCAGGTATACATTCACGAAAAAGCTGAACCGGGTAAAAATCAATCCTGCCGAAGGGTCTATAACGATTGCCCGAACCCTGAACGAGAGTGATCCTCCGGTGGTGAATTATGATAAGGAAGTATTGTCAGATCCGATCGAAACCCAATGGCCGGTGGCAAAAATCATGCTCAATATGGATGCAGAAACTCCCGGTAATTTCCCCTATCAGCATCTGAAAAACCTGAAGCTGCTGGACGCTAAGGTGAGCGTGGATGTGGAGGGAATCCGAAACAATATACTGCAGAACGATGCAGGACTTCTGGATCCCGGCAAGCCGTTTATGCCTTTCGGAAACCGCCCGGCAACAGGTTCTTCATTTTACATCGGCAACAGGGACCTGCTTCAGAAAAAGCCGGACAAGGTCTGGATTCATTTTAACTGGCAGAATTTGCCGTCAGAAGGGTTCGAAGAGTACTACCGCGAGTACGGGAGCGAATTCACCTTTAATACCGCTGATTTTAAAGCCACATTGTCGCTTTTGCAGGGAAGGAGATGGGAAGAACTGAATGACGAAGTTCCACTCTTTATGAGGGATGACAATGGCGGACAGGTACTGAGCCAAAGGAGCATCGCACTGACGGAAACCGATCTCGCGCCACTTCGCCGAAATGCGTTCATGGAACAATTGACATCGCTGGGAACGTCCACCAAAGATGGGTTTCTTCGCCTTGAACTTGGAAGCCAGGATTTTGGTCACAAAGATTATGCAAAGGTTTATGCATACAATGTGATCAATGAAGTGGTAGATGAGGATTCTGAGGACAATATCATCCTGATACCCAATGAACCCTACACACCGGTCATAGCCGGCCTGTCAATCGACTACAAAGCTTCGGTTGTACTTGGGAATGAGAACATGGTGAATTCAGGTATAGACCAATATTTTCTGGTTCATCCATTTGGTGTTACACCTGCAGCTTCAGATAAAAAGCATGGCGCCTTTGTTCCGGCTATTGAGGATGAAGGCAGCCTCTATATCGGCATGAAGGATTTTTCAGGCGGCCAGACACTTTCGCTGCTGATCCAGGTAGCGGAAGGAAGTGCCGATCCCGATTTTCCGCGTCAGCCTGTTTACTGGAGTTTCCTGTCGGGAGATAACTGGGCTCCGTTCAACGATCGCCAGGTTCTATCCGATACCACCAACGAACTGCTTACATCCGGAATCATTTCGTTCAGTGTGCCGGGCACAGCCACCACAGAACATACGATGCTGCCGGCCGGTTTTGTGTGGCTGCGGGCATCGGCGGCAAAGCAAACTCCCGCCATCTCCGATCTGATTTCCATTCAGGCCCAGGCAGTGACGGCAGAATTCCGTGACCGGGACAACGACCCGGAGCACCTTGCAAGTCCTCTGCCGGCCGAAACCATTGCCAAATTGAAATCGAGTGACTCGTCCGTCAGGGAAGTGAACCAGCCGTTTGCTTCTTTTGGGGGTGCGATGAAGGAAGAGAGCGAAGCCTATTATGTAAGGGTGAGTGAGCGTCTGCGCCACAAACAGCGTGCTGTTACCATCTGGGATTACGAACGGCTGATACTGCAGAAATTCCCCTCAGTGTATAAAGTGAAATGCCTGAATCACATCCGTTATGAGGGGCCCGCCGGCGTGTACAGTGAAATAGCTCCCGGTTATGTTTCGCTGATTGTGGTTTCCGACATGAAGAACAGAAACGCAGTGGATCCGCTCAAGCCCAAAACAAGCCTGGCCTTGCTCTCGGAGATTGAAGATTATTTGAGCGGGATAAGGGCAGAGGCGGTAAAGCTTACGGTGAGGAACCCGCTCTATGAAGAGATCAAGGTTTCGTTCAATGTCAGCTTCCGCGAGGGAATGGACCAGGGATTTTATGCCGAGGTGCTGAACCGTGAAATAACATCATATCTGTCGCCGTGGGCATTCGAGGATACCCCCGATGTGGTTTTCGGCGGACGCATCCACAAATCGATGATTCTGCACTTTGTTGAGAAAAGGCCCTACGTCGACTTTGTGACCTGCTTCAAAATGGATCACCGGATTCCGTCAGGAACCGGAGAGGCCATGAAAATCAAAAAAGATGTGGATGAAGCTGAAGCATCTACTTCGGCCTCTGTTCTCGGGTCGGCGCCAGCACACAACATCAAGGTGCTTGACGAACCCGAATGTGCGTGTGATGATAACAAAGTTGAAGCCTTCAAAGAGCTGAAAACCGATGACTGCGGCTGCAGTTAACCAAACCTGAACCCACGGATGGAAGAATCTGTAACGATATCGAATGTACCTGCCAGGCTGAAGAGCATGCGCTACGATGAACTTCGGGAGCTCGGTCTTTCGCATATCACGGAATTGTCGCGCAAGATCTGGACCGACTACAATTCCCATGATCCGGGCATCACCATTCTGGAGGTGCTCTGCTATGCCATAACCGATCTCGGCCACAGGGCAAATCAGAATATTGAAGATATCCTGACACCCGATCCATCCAATCCGGCACTTCAGGATATCAAAAACTTCTTTTCCGCCGCAGAGATTCTCCCATGCAATCCGCTTACCATAACCGACCTCAGAAAACTCATCATCGATGTGGCCGTCGATATCACAACGGAAGGTGAGGTGAAAGAACGGGTGGGGGTCAAGAATGCGTGGCTGGAGCTTGCATCAGCACCGGAAGTTCCGCTCTGGGCCCACAAGTCCGCCGGCAGGCTAAAAACCATCCCGAAAGATGCCGGCAAGCCCGGTTTGGGTCAACTCGAAATGAACGCTCTCTACAATGTGCTGCTCGAATTTGAGACATCGAAAGAGTACGGAGACCTGAACCGCCACATCGTGCGCGAGCGTATTCCATTTGCAGGGATTGGCCCTGAAGTTCTTTCCGAATCCATCTTTGATGCTGAAATTGATTTCCCGCGCTGGGATGATGAATCCGTTGACTGGGATGATGCCAACTCTGTACGGGGAGCAATCCGCAGTATGGATATTCGCATTCGCAATCTGCCGACCGGCTATCGAATAAACCCTGAACTGGATGCGGATTCGAATATCCTTTCATTGAGTGGCCGTGACCCGGATAACCAGTCGCTGGTCCTGAATGCTTCAGAGGCAGCCCTGAACCAGAAAATCGATGAGTGGGCAGAGAATTACAGAGGCCGCGTAAAGGTGGTTCATCGCATACTGGAAGCCGTGAAAAAAAGGCTTCATGTAAACCGCAATCTTTGCGAAGACTTCCTGAAATTCTCGGCACTCAGGGTTGAGGCTATCGCCGTGTGTGCGGATGTGGAACTGGCAGTGGATGCAGATGTTGAGGAAGTGCACGCCAGGATACTGCATGAGATCGAAAGCTTCCTTTCACCCTCAATTCGTTTTTATGAACTCAATGAGATGGTGGAAAAGGGAATTCCGTCAGAGAAGATCTTTGAGGGGCCGCTGACCGAGCACGGTTTCATCATGGATGAGGAACTGAAACGTGCTGGCCGCCGGAAGGTGATCTACGTTTCGGACCTGATTCAGATCATCATGAATATTGAGGGAGTGGTGGCAGTGAAGCATATTGAAATTGCTAATATTCCCGAATCGGATGAAGACGGAATTGAGCAGAAAAGCGTGAAATGGTGCCTCGAGCTGGCCTACGATAAAAACTACGTTCCGAGGCTGTCGAAACGCAGTTCAAGGCTCACCTATTTCAAAGAACAGCTGCCGTACCAGCCGCGTCAGTCGGCAGTGGATGCCCGTCTTGACGAGCTGAGGGCTGCAGAGATAACGAGACGGCTAAAACCAAAACTCAGGGACTTTGGGACTCCGAAAGGGAAGTTTTTAAATCCGGCGCGCTACAGCAGTATAACACAGGAATTTCCGATTACCTACGGCATTGGGCCAGATGGCCTGCCTCCGACAGCCACCCCCGAAAGGCGCGCGCAGGCAAGGCAGCTGAAAGCCTACCTGCTCTTTTTTGAACAGCTCCTCGCCAACTACATGGCACAGATTGCCCATGTTAAAGACCTGTTCTCAATGAATGCAGAACGCGACAGCACCGGGAAGTTCAGAATCGGCCGTACCTATTTCACCCAGGCGCTTTCCGGCATTGTTCCCGATGGAGAGGAGCTGTACACCGATCTGCTGAATCACAGCCGCAACCTCGACCGGATTGCGGAGAGCGATAAGGTATTTCTTGAACGCAGAAACCAATTTCTGGACCATCTGATGGCCCGCTTTGCGGAGCAGTTCACCGATTATGCAAGCCTCACCTGGCGCCTTGCCGGGAAGGAAGGAAAGCGAAGCCTGATACAGGATAAGCTGATGTTTTTGAATGCCTATCCTCAAATCAGTTCAGGAAGGGGAACGGCCTTCAATTACAAAGATGCCTGCAGGCTGTGGAATATCGATAACAGGTCGGGCCTGCAAAAGAGAGCCTCATTACAGGTGGGCATCGATGAGATACAGGTTTCGGATCTGGTGTTTTCACCGGGGTTCAATATCCGCAGGGAAGATGAAAGGTTTCACTTTGAGATTCTGAATGAGAGTGATGAAACCCTTCTGGTATCGGTGGAAGACGGGTATCCTACAAGGAATGAAGCACTCGCTGCCCTTGAGCTGCTTGTGACAGCCGGTGTTCAGAAAGAGTCATATCATATTGTTGAGTCAGGTTCAGGTTACAGTGTGGAGCTCCACTGTGGCGGCCGTCTGGTTGCTGTCAGCTCCGACAGCGATATTCCGGATCAGTCCGGGGCAGAAAACCTGATCACTGAGGCAATGGGGATTCTCGAAGATGAATTCTACAACAACCCGGAATCGAACCGGAAGAATTTCAGCGCTCCGGTGTCGAACTATTTCCATGTTGAAAAGACCCGGACTGGGAATGAATACAGCGTTTCGTACAGGTTATCGCAGAAGCCTTTTTCGGATGAGGAGGATATCATCCTGACCGGAACCACGGGGGGAAGTGCCGAAACTGAGCAGGAGGCTTCCAGGCTGATGAATGAGCGTGCTGAGGAGTTTGTCTGGGACGCGATCATTTACGGTGGCGATACTGAGCAGTACAGATTTATAGAAACAGGCGGCGAATGGAGGCTGCAGCTCTGCGGAATGCAGGGAGGTGAGCTTGGGCTGAGCACGGGGAAGGATTTCAATGATTTTATATCTGAGCAGCTGAACAGCCTCGATGTGAAGAAAATCCGTATCAGGCAGCCGGGGGCTGATGAATCGGCTGAAAGAGATTTTTCGAATGCATCAGCCAATGGACGGTATGTTCAAATTCAGCTGGAGGGTTCCGGTGAAACTCCTGAGCCCGGCAGTTCAATATCCTACACGGATGAAATCCAATTTGAAGCAGACCGTGAAGCGAACGCATTTATCGCGGACGGAGACCTATCAAAGAAACTGCATACCGTTAACAGGCTCATTCTCACCAGGCCGGGAGCCGGTGAAGCTGGTCAGATACCGTTCGATATTGATCATGTCGAAATTGATGAAGATCAGACCGCCATCTTTGTTAAAACTGTGATTCCGGAGCCGCATCCCGATTCGCGTCTCATCTTTGAGCGGTCGTTCGAATTTGCAGGAATGGATGGGGATGAACTGCGCATCAGGGGCGGAATGGAAAACTTTGCTGCCGGTGAGCTGAGCCGATTTATGACGAAAAAGTTTTTGAGCAGTGAAGGGATGCATATTGCAGAGCACATTCTGCTACGGCCCAAAGATGAAGATGATTCGCTCATGCCCATCTTCATTGATCCTGACTGCGAACATTGTCAGCTCGACAATCCCTACACCTATGTGGCCAGCGTTGTGTTGCCCTACTGGCAAGGCAGGTTTATGAACATGGACTTCAGACGCTTTCTGGAACGCAAAATCAGATATGAGGCCCCGGCCCATGTGTTTCTGAAAATCTGCTGGGTAAGCAACAGTCAGCTGAAGGAATTCGAGAAACGGTATAAAAAATGGCTTGTGCTGAACTGCAGCGAGGAAAGCAGTGACAGCGTCAAGGCGGATGCACTCGACAGTCTGATCAGCATCCTCTTTGAACTGCGAAATGTGTACAGGGTGGGAAGGCTCCACGATTGTGAAGAGTCTGAAACCTTTGAAGAGGCCATCATCCTCAACAATTCAACCTTAGGAAGCTCTTAAACAACCACGATTATGGCAACTCAACTCTTTCAAACATATCCGGTATTTGATAAAAATCAGGTGCTGACCCACAATCAGCTTAACGGGGTTGTAAACTACCTTGAGGAACAGGGGCGGATGACCCGGAGCTGCCTGATCGGGATTGGCATTGTTTGCGGATTCAGGCTGAGGCTGGAACCTGCATCCGAATCGGAGTCAGGCAAACTCACGCTTCACATTTCGAAGGGAGTTGGGGTTACTTCGCATGGGTTCTTGATGACACAAAACGATTGTGTGCTGACGAAAATCAGGAGCTACAATGCCGACCAGTTTGGCCCGTACCGGCCGTTTCAGGATGAAGATTCGGAAGACGGGGAGCAGGATGTGGAGCTTTGGGAGCTGCTCACGGAAGATTTTGTGGATGAAGGTTCTGAAGTGGAAATCGCCGATCTGAATACGCTGGATCTGGATGATAAAGTGGTGCTGCTCTACCTCGAGCAGTTCGACAAGAACCAGAAATCGTGCCTCAGCAAGGGGTGTGATGAAATTGGAATCGATCGCAAGCTCAATCTCAGAAAGCTTCTCATATCAGAGGATGACCTTCAGAAAGTACTTGAGCGAACAGAAAATGAAGATATCACGCTTTTCAGAAAACGCTTTGAGCTTGAAAACTTCACGTTAAAAAGGCCCGGGTTTGGCGAGCCGTTCAACCGGTTCGAAACGGTGAAAGACCTGGGCAAGCCATTCCGTGATGCCCTTGAAGATGATGACAGGGAGCCGCTGAACACGATTATCAGGAACTGGTCGGAGGCTTATGCAGCTTTTCGTCCGGTACTTGAAGGAGAATTCGAAACCGATCCATTTTCCGGGAAAGAAGAAAAGCTGAATGAGCTTCTGGAATTCTTTGATGAACAGGATGATTATGGCATCCACTATTTCTACGGATTTCTGCAGGACCTCACGCTGGCCTGGCGCGAATTCAGGGATGTATCATTCCAATTGCTTACGCAGTGCCTGCCCGAACGCGGACTCTTCCCGAGGCACCTGCTGCTTGGGAAACCGGATGGAGAATGTATTCCTTCGCAGTACCGGCAGCAGTTTATCTATACGCCCATTCACGACAGCCAGAAAGCACTGCTCAATGAAACGCGGATGCTCTTTCGCCGTGCGGTACTGATGACGGAACAGTTCGGCACGGATATGGTGGTTCGGTCTGAATCTTTTGAAACAAGAATTACCCCGAGCATTGAAAAACAGCCCGTGCTGTCGAAACGCAGCATTCCATTTTACTATGGGGCACTTCAGGAAGACAACGGCCACGGATCACTTCTTGAAAACTGGAATATTGATCAAAAAAAGAGATGCCTTGGCGGCCGTGAAATTTTATCGTACCACCTGCACGGTGATGGTGACAGTTCCGCCGAAGCGGCTGCACCTCTTGAGTACGATCGCAGCAGGTTCAGCTTTTACCGGATTGAGGGAATCCTCGGAAAGGATTGTTCGGATGTACTTGATGACATTCACTCCATGATCCGCACTTATAATCTGCCGTTCGACCTGAGGGCCGTACGAATCAGCACTGACGTCTCCGTTTTACCGGCAGGAAGCAGTTCAGCTGAAATCGATTACTCGAATGGGTTCCACGACCTCCACGAAGATTACTTCACATTTCGATACCAGCTCAAAAACTGGCTTAAAACCGGCATTTCAGTACTTCAGCTGATCATGGACCTACAGCGATCCAGGTTTGCAGATGATTCATTCTCAGCGAGGGTTCGCACTGTGCTGGATGAATCCGAAATGAGGTCGAGAGTGGAAGATAATGAAGAGCTTCAGGAGATCATCCGGGTCCTGATCCGCTTTATGTGCGAGCAGCTGCCGCCATGTGTCGACGACTTTGTTGAGGGTTTTGATGATTTCAAGCGAAAATATGCTGCTGCTGTGGAGTATGCTGTCAGAAACGTTTTGAAGGACCTGGGAGAACGATTCGATCATGTGAACATGGGCAGTGATTTTGAAAATAACCTTGAGCGGGCTCAAAGGATGATAATTATTCTGAACCGGCTCGGCCACCAGTTGCTCGACCTCCTGTTCTTCAACAGGCTCTTCAGAATTTACTACTCCTGGAAGAGGAGAGAGTACTATCACGGCCTCACCTACAACCGGCATGCAATAACGCTGGAGAATTTTCTTGAAGAGCATCCCGGACTGGAACACGGTGCAGGAGTGCCGCCGGGCGGAACGTTTGTGCTTCTTTATGACAGCACGGATGATCTGCCGCAACGCGTTGTGTCGGATTTTATGCTGCCTTACAGGTGCTGTTTCAATCCGCAGGTACGAATTCCAGTATGCGATGACGAGGAGGCCCGGAGCAATATTATGGTATCGCCATATGCACGGCCGGTTTTTGCCATCACGATGATGGATCGTCCGGTAACCATCGACCTGCTCGATAACGATCATGAAATCTATGATATGGAAGGAAAGCACTGCACCGGCGAGGAGGATGTATATCGAAGCATCGTTCTCGAGCGTGTGGAACCCGTGACGGAAGACGCCCGGGATGCTGAAATCGGCGGTGAATACAAGAGAGAGGTTACAATAGAACCGCCGCGCGGATTTACCGGCCTGCTGAAATACCGGTATACCATCCGGAAAGAGAGCAACGGCCTCACGGATACAGGTTCAGTAACCATCCTGGTACTGCAAAGCTGCCGAAGACTTTCCGACTTCGAAGCCGTACTCAGGCCGGGTGAAACCACCTCGTTCATGCTTGATGTGGTTACCGACGAAAACGGAAATGTGATTGATGATTTCAGGGACTACAGGTTTACCGGCGGTAATTTCGACCGTGAAGTTATCAGCATGTTTACGGGTGAAAGTACGACCCGGGTGACACTGCTTCGCAACATTATTGAGCCGTACTCATTTGAGTACACAGCTGCAAATTCCGACCGGCAAATCGGGTGCGGTACCATCACAATCAGGCCGGCGTCGGAAGTATCGGTATCAGGTACTGTCAGGGATGCAAGAACACAGCAACCTATACCGGGGGTGCAGGTCCAGATTGCAGGCACCCAACGGGGAGCGGTAACTGATGTCCAGGGAAGGTATAGATTCACAAATTTATCTTCACTTGACGGGGTGCTGATCGTTTCTTTTGTGGGCTACGAAACGGCCCAGGTATCGATTGGAGGAAACACCAGAGTCGACATCACGCTGCATCCGCATCAGGCAGAAGGAGAAGAGATCCCCGGTAGTGGAATACTTTCTGTACAGACGATGAGGACAATTCTTGAGCAACTCGGAGTATCACAGCCGAACAGTAATGAAGAGCTCATAAGAGTTTTTTATGATGCGGTTTCGAAAAATCCTCTGAATCCCAATTTCACACCTGCAATCAGTGATGAAACGAGAAGAGGATTCTCGAATGAGTTTGATCTGGATGAAGGTGATACCGTCGCGATGATCGAACTGATCAATGAGTTTGCACAGTCATTCACCGGCGGAGGTACAGCTCGTGCCGTTTCAGGGCAGGTTACAAATGCTGAAAACCGTTTGCCGCTTCAGGGTGTTTCGGTAACGGATACGCAAACAGGTGCTACAGTGAGCACAGATAATACAGGACGCTACAATCTGAATGTGGGCAGTGCCGGTACAACTGTTCAATTTTCACGATCCGGCTTTATTACACGAACCGAACCGCTTGACGGCAGAACTGTTCTGAATGTTGCACTATCCCCATCCACTGAGGTGCGTCCTGAAAGACCCATTCCGGGAGACAGGGTTGTAAGCGGTGCGGAAATCAACAACCATCTGAATGACTTCACGGTGTCAGACCTGCATCGATTGCTAAGAAACAGGGACGTTGATTTCACCACTTCGGAGAACAAGGATGAGCTGGTTGAAAGACTGGAAGCTGAAGTGACAACAAACCCGATTACCAGGGAAGAGCTTTCTGTTTCGAGCGATACCAGCATCAATCGTTTAAGGCTCGACATTCTGGGTGAAAGTGATGCCCGTTCGATTGATAACTCCACATTTTTGAACCGGATCCGGTTTTAATCACAAGCAATGAAACCGTACCAGTATGGCTGCAGGAAAACATATCATCAATAAGCAGGTCATCGAGATTCAGCTACCCGGTGATTATGAACATGGCAGGCAGGTTCAGGATCAAATTGCCGGGCTTTTCAGCAGTAAAGTGATTCCGGTTATGGAGGCAGTGTTCGACTCTGTAGCTGACGATGATACCACCCTCAGGCTCGACAAGCTCGTGATCGACCTCGGTAAACTGCCGGTGAAGTTCGACCGTCGATTCGCAAAGCTTGTGGAGAGGAAGCTTCATGCCGAGCTGCAGGAAATTCTGATCAACAACAGGCTGAAAAACCAGCTTCGGGAACTTGGTATTTCGGGCAGCAAAGATGAACGAAACGCCAGATTTATCTCTGCCGAAGAGTCGGAATTGGAAATACTCGCATATTACCTGAGGTCAGGCCGGTTGCCATGGAATGCCGGCGGTGATTTCAGGGGGAAGCCATTCAGCGTTTGGTTCCGCCAATTGTGTGAGAAGTTTCCGGAAGGGATGATTCGCATTCTGAATTCAGAACTCAGGTCTGGAAGACAACGAACCCGGTTTGTTTACCGGCTCAATGATTCTGAGCTGTCGGAGTCCTTGGTTTTTATTGCAGCTTCGCGGCTTGGAATGCAGGCATTGAGAGATCTCGAGTTCATACTGCTGCTCACGGAACTACTTTCAGAAACAATACTGAAAATGAACAGGTCCGGTACTCTTGCAAGCCATAAGCGCAGAGCAGCAGTGTGGTCATCAGTGATAGAAAGAGTGACAACACAGGAAGCGGCTTCCGTAAAGGGATTGGTGAACTGGCGATGGATGGAAAATCTTTTGTTAAGAGCCTTGCCGGGATTAAAGTCACAAGAAAATTACCAAATCGAAGAACTCATTGCCTCCCTGATTGAACTGGCAAACATCCCGCGGACAAAAGCGGAAATAGAGATCCGGAAAGTTCTGCAAAGCGGCATTGATTCCTGGCAGGTTGCAAAAAAAGAACAGCCGTCAGACACGTACCAAGACCATGGTAATGAAGACAGGGTGAAACAGCATCCTGAAATACCGAATAGGGAATGGAAAGATATAGAATATGTGCTCAAGAGTGAGATTATCAATCGCATGGAGAGGAGTCCTGAGGCGAAGCGTGAGGATATTAATCCCTGGTCTGAGTTTATTAGAAATAAGGACTATTCAAAGCCTTTGTCTCCGGTCCTTATCCGGAATGCCGGTTTGATTCTTCTCCATCCGTTTCTGATTCCATTCTTTAAAGAGCGGGGGCTTTTGGAAGGCAAATCGTTCAAATCGGATGAAGCTCAGCAGCGGGCGGTATTTATGCTGCATTACCTGGCAACCGGCGAAACGGAATGCCCCGAAGATGATCTGGTTTTAAACAAGATTCTTTGCGGACTTGAAACAGATCATCCTCTCGTGCAAGGTGTTGAACTTTCTGGCAATGATAAAAGCGCCTGCACAGATCTTCTGGAATCCGTAATCAGCCACTGGAAAGTGCTGAAACGTACATCACCACCGGCGCTTCAGCAGAACTTCCTGCAGCGGGAGGGGAGCCTAAGCTGGCAGTCATCCGGCAGGAGCTGGAAACTGGTCATTGAACGGAAAACGCCGGACATCCTCCTGAACCGACTTCCCTGGGGGCTTTCGATCGTTAAGCTGCCCTGGTGCAAAAACCTCATTTATGTGCAATGGTAGAAAGTAAACTGAAAAAGAACGCGATTACCTTGCAGAACGAGCTGAACTGGTTCAGAAAAATTCTGGATGTTCGTTCGGGTCTGAACAACAGAACTGAGAAAAGGTTTGGCAGTGTGAGGGACGTGGCCCCGCCTGAGCTTAAAAGTGGTGAATCACCCTACGCTGACTTTATACTGAATCACCGCTTCGGTTTTGATGAGCGGTTTGTTCTGCTTCTCTCCCTCATACCGCATATCAAGCCGGAATTGCTCGATATTTTTTTGAAAGTAAATGAAAATACCGGCCGGCATTACACCGAGTTTGGCGGCCGCAGGCCGGGTCAGCACTCCGCATTTCTGCCAACCGGGGAGACAGCATTTTTTATACTCTCGGGAAATGACCTCTCAGAAAGGTTTGCCCTGATGAAGCTCTTTGGGCCGGATCATCACTTTTCGACAGAGCGTATTCTCTGGCTCGAGGGAGCAGATAAGGGCGATCCGCAGCTTAGCGGAGTACTTCGCCCTTCAAAAGAAGTGCTGGATCTTGCAACAGCAGGCGAATACAGCAAACCGGTTTTCAGCGCCGATTTTCCGGCCAGACTTCTTGAAACATCCATGGAGTGGGATGATCTTGTGCTCCCGCGCCCGGTACTGGCTCAGATAGGCCAGCTTGAAACCTGGATCTCGCACAGGCAGAAAGTGATGAAACAGTGGGGAATGGAGAAATACCTGACCCCGGGGTACAGGGCTCTTTTTTACGGAAAACCGGGTACCGGTAAAACGTTGACGGCTGCTCTACTGGGGAAGAAAACCGGAAGGGATGTGTTCAGAATCGATCTCTCACAAATGGTATCGAAATATATCGGCGAAACGGAGAAGAATCTCTCGGCCCTCTTCGACCGGGCTGAAAACCGCGACTGGATCCTCTTCTTTGATGAAGCAGATTCCCTATTTGGCAGCCGGACCGCTACGCGCGATGCGCACGACCGGTACGCGAATCAGCAGGTGTCGTACCTGTTGCAGCAAATAGAGCAATACAACGGCCTTATCATACTCGCTACCAACCTGAAGGGAAACATTGATCCGGCTTTTATGCGAAGATTTCAGGCAGTCGTTCACTTCCCGCTGCCGGATGAAAACCAGCGCCTTGAATTGTGGAACGGTGCCCTGAGCCGGGGTGCGGTTTTGCAGGAGGGTGTGGACCTGAAGTCGATAGCGGAAAGCTACAAGATTTCGGGCGGCAGCATCATGAATGCTGTTCAGTATGCCATGTTGTGTACCATTGAAGCAGGATCGGAAGTGATTGGGCAGCAGCACCTTCTTGAAGGTATTAAACGCGAATTCAGCAAAGACCGCCGAACCATATGAACTGACATTTGTTAGCCCAGCCCAAAATAGAGCCCGCCCGGAACGTTCAGCCTTATGTGCGTCCGGAAATTCAGCCAAAGTTAAAGGTCGGACGGCAGGATGATGCCCGGGAACGGCAGGCTGACCGTGTTGCCAATTCAATCACAGGAGAGAAACCCGAGTCCGGACTGAAGCTCATTCCGCCTGATTCTCAGGCCGGTACTATCCGGATGATGCCGATGCAGGAGGAATCGCAGACACCACCGATAAATATGGACACCGATCCGTCTGTGCGAATGGTCCCCGCATCAGGTAATGACAGCCACGACAGGGATGCCGGCTTTATTGAAATGCATATCAGCAAATCCGGTAACGGTCAGCCTCTGGATGGGCCTGTGCGGTCGTACATGGAATCGGGCTTTGGAAGATCTTTTGAAAATGTTCGGATATATACCGATACGCGCGCTGCCGCAATGGCGGAATCGATCGGGGCGAGGGCTTTCACCTTCGGGAATGATATTTATTTCAATGCAGGTGAGTACAATCCGGAATCCGCGGAAGGCAAAAAGCTGATTGCGCACGAACTCACCCACACCGTTCAGCAAAGCGGAGCCGGCAGCAAAGAATCGGGTGTTGTTCAGCCCTCGCTTTTCCGAAGAGCGGCTTCCTCTATTAGAAGCGGACTCCGCCGGGCGGCTGAATGGGTGGGCGAAAGCCTCAGTGAAGGGCTCAGGTGGCTGAGAGGCAGAATCAGTAACATGATTAGCGCACTTCCCGGGTTCGGGCTCTTCACCGTATTTTTGGGCCGCAATCCCATAACCGGAGAATCGGTTGCGCGAAATGGGCGCAACTTCATTCACCACGGACTGGATATCATCCCAAATGGCGCCGAGTACAGGCAGAAACTCGAAGAGGAAGGCGCACTGGATGAAGCGGCCGCCTGGATTGATAATGCCCTTGAGCAGCTGAACCTGAGCACATCGGATATCA
The DNA here is from genome assembly GCA_003561515.1 of Balneolaceae bacterium. Classification (GTDB taxonomy): domain Bacteria; phylum Bacteroidota; class Rhodothermia; order Balneolales; family Balneolaceae; genus Rhodohalobacter. The sequence continues at coordinate 26,460 of PWWL01000390.1, read as the reverse complement.
TGGGCCGGTTCAGGCAGTTCTGGGACAGCCTGAGCCTGAACGATGTGGGCAATCCTTCGGGGGTATTCGACCGGCTGGTGAGCCTGTTCAGCGATCCGGTAAACAGTCTGATCACGTTCGCGGTAAGCCTCGCCCGCAAATTCCTCGAAATCGTTAAAAACTACCTGCTCAGCAAACTGCGCGATTGGGTTGAGAACCGGGAGAGCCCGACATGGTATCCGCTCATCACGGTGATTCTGGGCCGCGATCCCATCATGAACGAGGAAGTGGAGCGCAGCGGGGAGAACATTCTGAACGGGTTTATCCGGCTCCATCCGGAAGGGGATGAACAGCTTGCCCGAATGCGGGAGACGGGCAGTTTTCAGCGTGCGGCCGCATGGATCGATGAGTCGCTTGCCAGGCTGAGCCGTATTGTTTCGGGCCTCACCTCAGCTGTCAGGAATGCATGGGAGAGGGTAACGGATATCCGGTCGCTGCTCGATCCTGTGGGGGTATTTACCAATATCTGGAATGAGTTCCGGAGCCCGATAGCCGACCTGGTATCGTTTGGCCTTGAAGTTGCCGGAATGATACTGCGCTTTGTGAAAGACGCCCTGCTCAGCCGCCTCTCCCGCTTTGCCAGCGATACCTGGGGATATCCGCTGCTTACGGTGCTGCTCGGCCGTGATCCGTTTACGAATGAGACTGTAGAACGTACGCCGAAAAACATCATTCGCAGCTTTATCCTGCTGCTGCCGGGCGGTGAACAGAAATTCAGCCGGCTCGAGGAAACCGGTGCCATCGATCGCATGGTGAACTGGATAAGCGGTGCGGTAGCTTCGTTGAATATCACTATTGAGTATATCGTAGGACTTTTTACCGGTTTGTGGAACTCCATCAGCATACGCGACCTTGCAGCGCCTCTGCAGGTTTTCGCAAGAATTGTGAACACCTTTGCCGAACCGGTGAGGCGTATCCTGGCATTTATCTGGGAGGTGATTAAGGCCCTTGTGATGTTTGGCCTCGAAGTGATGAACTTCCCGTTCGACACGGTCCGGAACATTGTAAACAATGCCATGCAGGCGTTTGAGGATATCAAGACTGATCCGATCGGGTTCTTCCTGAACCTGCTGGCCGCCGTAAAGCAGGGTTTTGTGCAGTTCTTCAACAACTTCGTGGATCATCTGCTTGGAGGCCTTAGAACCTGGCTGTTCGGCGAACTGCGAGATGCGGGAATCAGTCCGCCCCAGGATCTGAGTTTCCGATCCATACTTGGGTTTGTGCTCGAAATACTCGGCATCACGCTCAGCAATATCTGGGCGCGGCTTTCAGAACGGATTGGCCCGGAAAGAACCCAGCAGATACAGTCGATGATTGACCGCGCTACCGGAGTCTGGGCGTTTGTGAAGGATGTGTACGAGCGGGGACCGGTTGCCATCTGGGAGTACATCCAGGGTAAACTGAGCAATCTCTGGGATATGATAACAGGGTATATCAGGGATTGGATTGTAACGCGGATCATTCAAAGGGTAACGGCGCGATTACTGACAATGCTCGATCCCACGGGTATTATGGCGGTGGTGAACGGCTTCATCGCTTTCTACAACGCGGTGCAGTCGTTCATTGAAAAGCTGCGGGAGATGCTCGAAATCGTGAATTCGTTTGTGGCAGGGGTGGCCAATGTGGCAAGGGGCGTGATCAGCCAGGCCGCGAACTACCTGGAAAATGCGCTAGCCTCGGGTATTCCGGTTGCTATCAGCTTCCTGGCCAACCAGGTCGGGCTTCGCGGGCTCGGCACAAGGGTTGCCGAAATGATAGAGCAGGCGCGGGGCTACGTAAACCAGGCCATCGACTGGCTGATTGACCGGGCACTGGCGGCGGGTAGTGCGCTGCTGGAGATGGGGAGATCGGCGGTAAGTGCGGTATCGGACTGGCTGACCGGGAGAAGTGAATTCAGAACTGAAGCAGGTGAATCGCACGAAATTTATTTGATTGAGTCTTCAGGGCACGGGACAGTAATGATGGCTTCGGCAAATCCCAAGAATGTATCGGAAGTGATTAACCAACATGAGAATAGCAGTGGTGATTTAACCAGCCGGGGGCGAAGTATTTATCAAAACATTCTCAGCCTGACTGCCAATCCACAAACTGCAGAAGAAAATGAAGCTAGAATTACACAGCTAAGAAATGAATTGGCAACAGTTATAAAGTCTATTCTTGATAATTCATCTCAGGAAAGTGATGCAGAGGGAATAAACTCTGAATTACCTCTTATCGGGTTATTCCTTAATACTATGGTGGTGCAAAACGGTGCGTTTACAGCTGATTTTGATAGTGCAGTGAATGGTCCGTTGGGTGCTCACAATAATACACCTGTTTATGTATTGAGGAGTGACTTGCGAATTCAGAGAGCACCGGGAATGGCAGATTCCGGTTTTATGGCGCTCACTATAATAAATGGTGAACTTAGGGAAAGTACCTCAGAGCAGCCACATGGAGAATACAGGCCAGAAAATGTAACTTTAAGTGCAGGTACAAATACGCTGAATATGGAGTACTCAACGAATACACTTAGTGGGGGTACTCAAAATTTTGAAGTCGAGCTTCGGTATACTGAAATTGAAGCAAATACAGGTACCTATACAGAAGCACGCACTGTTAGAGGTACTGGTATGCATAAGAAACCTTCTGGAAGAAGCAGGGGTTCGTGGGATTCTGCAACAAACGGTTTTCATAACGCTCACTTGATAGGGGATCAGTTTGGAGGTTCCGGTTATAATGAGTCTCTTAATATTCATCCATCTTCTCCGGGGTACAACACCGGAGACATGTTAAGTGTGGAAACCAGCTTGATTTCCAGTATTGATGATAATTCATTTACAATGACCGTTTCAGCCAGAATCTTCCATCAATTTAGCAATGTGCAGAGGGATCAAGTTCGTGAAGGCTCTATACCGGAAGATTTAATTACTTTCGTGGTCACAAAAATGGGTGAGCCAATGTCAGTTTCAAACCAGATGGTCAACCTTGAAGGAAATGGCAAAAGCTCGTTAAGAAGATATCTGGCAAGGTACATCAGAGGAGTGCCTGGGAAATTTATTGAGGTTCATTACAGAGTCCAACAGGAAGGGGAAACCTATACATATCATATTGGTCAGGATCAGGGCTATGATAGCCTGCTACCATCACTTGTCAGCAATATATCATGAACCACATCCTCAACATTCTCGGATTCCTTGTTTCGCTGCTGCTTCTTGCCGGACTTGTCTGGGCCGCTTACATCGGCCTCATGTTCCTGGTAGCACAGTTTGAGCTGATCGGCCGCTCAGAGATGCCGGTGCTCATCATTGCATCCGTGGTTTTTATTGCCGGCGTGATGATCATTGCCGCGTCACTACGCTATTATGCACGCAGGAATGATAAGCAGATCCACCCCGAAAAAGCGGTGCTCTATACCAGGATCACCGAAACAATGGATGAAATTGAGAGCATCCGTGCTGAGGGTACTTTTTCGAAGGTTTCGGAACCGTGGCTTCCGCACCTTCGGCTCTGGGCCGGTGATGAGGTGCTGGCGGCATTCAGCCGGTTGAGAAATCATCTCGATAAGCCGGATGCCGATGGTGATGAAACAGGCAGGCTTGTCACGAAGCTGCTTCTGGAAATCCGGAAAGACCTTGGACACAGAAACAGGGGTATCAGCGGTAAGGATTTGATGCTGTTGAACAGGGATGATTCAAACGGGGATAAATAAAATGAGTACGAAATAAGATTTAGGAAAACATCGAATTTCGTGCCTCCTACTTCATAAGTAGAGGCCGGAATTGTTTGCAGATCATTGATTTTGTCAATGGCCTGAAAAATGACTTATGACCCATTTTCAACCACCCCTAAATCCCCTCCTTAAAAAGGAGGGGACTTGTTTAGTTGCCAAAGTAATGACCCTATATCGAACTGAATAAAAATTGATCAGTATGGAAAAATACCACATCACCTGGTGGAATGTCGAAAACCTCTTCGATGTAAGGAACTCGCCCGACAGGCCGGCCTACCTGCAGAGCAGATTGAACAGGGAGCTGAAAGGGTGGACACAGCAGGTTCTGAACAAAAAACTTGTGCAGCTGTCCAAAATCATAAGCCAGCTGAATGAAGGGAAGGGGCCCGACCTGCTTGGTCTGTGCGAAGTTGAGAATAAAAATGTACTTACACAGCTTGTATCTAAGCTCTCGCCACTCAACCGGAATTATAAAGTGGCCCATCACAGCGCTGAGGATTTGCGCGGTATTGACGTTGCATTTATTTATGATGCGGACCTTTTCGATCTCGAAGAGCAGTTTCATCATGTAATTCTGAAGCGAAGCGCTACGCGTGACCTTTTCCAGGTGAATCTTCGCACGAAGAGAAAATCGAATCCGCTGATTGTAATCGGCAACCACTGGCCGGCTCGCAGTGCGGGGGTGTATGAGAGTGAACCTTACAGGATTATGGCGGGCGAGACCCTGAGCTACTGGATGGAGAGAATTTTTGAAATCAGAGGCAACAACATTCCGGTTTTGATTATGGGTGATTTCAATGATGAGTGCTACAATCGCTCGCTGCAGGAGTATGCCCTTTCAACCGTATCGCTTCAGAAAGTGAGGTTTGCCCGTATCCCGAGGCTCTACAACCTGATGTGGAAGGTTACCGGCAGCGGTACCGGCACGTTTTACTTCAACAACTTCCCGTATGTGCTGGACCAGTTTCTTGTATCGCGTCAGCTTATTTTTAAAAATTCCCCGCTGCGCATGGGCATCCTTCCCAATGGTGAGCATGCCAAAGTTGAGAAGTTTCCTGAAAAGGTAAGCGGTGGTGCGTATCCATCACCCATCCGGTTTGGGCGGCCTGCCTCTTCAGTTTATAATCCTGAAACAGGGTTTAGTGATCACTACCCGGTTTCGATGGTGATTGAAGAGAAGTAGGCTTAACCTGATCCGATAAATACTTTCTCTGTACCATGTCATAATAGCGTAAGAAAGCAGATCGAAATACCAGAAGCGGTATTTCCTACTGAGATAACATCAGCTTACCTGATAGTACTCTACAAAGCAGTCGATCCGCCCATTCATTGCGTAAAATGGTCAAAGCTTTTCGATAAACCGCTTCGAAACCCATCCCTGAACGGGTACCTCTACCCGGTACCAGCCTTTTTGTTCTTCCAGAATGGTGATTTCCGTGCCCCGGGAAAGCGGGTCCATCACGGTTTTATGAGAAGTGCCGGGCCCCGATCGGATGTTGAGGCCCGCAGTATTCACACGTCCGTTTACAGCCTTCATTTCCTCCTTTTCATCGCTGCGGTCGGCATAAAGCAGGCGATCGCGGATTTTGTCGAGAGGAAAAGCCGGTCCCGGATCAATTTTGCGGCCGGGCGAGATCTCCTCATGGCCAAGAATGAACCTGATCTTGTAGTGGTTCATGATCTCCTTGCAAAGCTCCACGGTGGCAGTAATCTGCTCTTCGGTAAACCGGTGCCACCAGGTTTCACGATTTTCGTTCCGGTGAACGGCTTTCACAACATCTTCCTCACCGTAGGTTCGCCCGAACCACGCCCGCCAGCGGTCGCCGGTTTTTTCGAGTCGTCCGGCGTTTACAATTTCAATCCCAATGGAGTATGGATTGAGCCTGTTTCTGTCGAGCCAGCTGCTTTTGCCTGCGTGCCAGGCAATCTTATTGAACGGAATAAGCTGGATGATGGATCCGTCGAAGTCGATCACAACATGGGCTGATGCTTTCACGGCAGGATCCTTGAACGTGTGGATCGCCGACTCGGCTGTTGGGCCCGCAGTGTAGTGGATTACTATGGTATCGGGCAGACCTTCCCCGAAATCTCCGCTTGTTTTTGAAACTTCATCAAAACGGGCGGATTCTTTGACAAGCTTATGGCGTGAAATTTTCATAACGCCTGTTCCCCCTTCTGTTTTTAAATGAACTGAAAACAACACACAAATGTAGGTTTATTATACATAAACAGAGTGAGAAATGATAGGCCGGGAGTTTGGAATAAGCACGAAATTCGAACGCTGAAATCCCAAAAAACAAGCACCAAATTCCAAATTTCTAAATCCGAATGTTCTAAATTCGAAATCCGAAGTTCAAAAAAATCTGCAATCATCAATCATCAATCTGTAATCTGAGATCTGAAATCTGTACCCAATACTTTTTCGACTCTGACAGAAGCCGAACGGCACGGCACGCTGTCAGGTCGAACCACAAACCTGAAACCTCAAACAGCGCGAAGCGTTACAAACCCTCACCCTTTCGCATGTAATTGAGATGAATTCCGCCTATATTTATTATCAAATTTGAACCGCAACTATTCACAGCTTACGATGACTCCAACTCCGAACCTGCTTATCAAAAACTGCATACCTGCCGGCAATGGTTTCGACGCAAAAACAAAAACCGATATCCGGATCAAAGACGGAGTGATTGCAGAAATTGCTGAAGTACTTAAGCAGAACGACAATGAGGAGGTTTTTGATGCCGGCGGAAGCTATGTAAGCGGCGGCTGGATGGATATGCACATTCACCTGAGAGAGCCCGGCTACGAGCACAAAGAGACGATACAGACAGGGTGCAACGCTGCCGCTTTCGGCGGATTTACGGAAGTGGCCTGCATGCCGAATACCAATCCGCCTATACATACCCGCGACGTTGTGGAGTACATTAAGAAAAAGGCGGAGAATCACGTTGTGGATGTTCACCCGATTGGCTGTGTTACCAAGGAGCGGGAGGGTAAATCAATCGCCGAGATGAGTGATATGAAAGCGGGCGGTGCAGTTGCCTTCAGCGATGATGGCGACCCCGTCTACAGTTCACAGGTGATGCGTGTGGCACTCGAATACGCCTCGATGCTGGGTGTTCCCATTATCAATCATGAAGAAGACCTGGAGCTCTCGCGCCCCGGGCATATGAATGAAGGGGTTGTATCCACACGGCTGGGTCTCGATGGCACGCCGGGCATTGCCGAAGAGACGATGATTGCGAGGGATATTCTGCTTGCAGAGTTTACCGGCGGTCACGTTCATGTTGCCCATATCAGCACCCGCAAAGCGGTTGAACTGGTGAGGAGAGCCAAGGCCGACGGCATTAACGTAACCACTGAAGTTTGTACCCATCATTTTGATCTGACTGATGAGGAGATCGACCGGCGTCATTTCGATACAAACGTTAAAATGCACCCGCCGCTGCGTACGCAGGATGACGTGGATGCAATGATTGAAGGGCTTGTTGACGGTACTATTGATGTCATTTGTACCGACCACGCTCCTCACTCCATTGAGGAGAAGGAAGTGGAGTTTATTTACGCACCGAACGGAATTATCGGCCTCGAAACAGCTTGGAGCATCACCGTAAAGTGCCTGCTAAATACCGGCAAGCTGACCCTGAATCAGGTGCTTGAAAAACTGGTTTTAAATCCGAGAAAGATATTAAACCTGACTTTACCTGAGCTTAAGCCCGGAAAAAGTGCAAATCTTACGCTATTCAATACTAACGAGACCTGGACGTTTACGGAAAAAGAAGTACGCTCAAAATCCCGGAACTCGCCCTATATTGATGAGCAATTGATCGGTCGGGCCATTGCGGTTTACAACAAATGCAGGTTTGCTGCAAACACGTTGCGAGGATAGTTCCTGAGCTCTTTTATGAAATTGAATGTATGAACCCCGTTCGCAGATTAATTACGCTATTCATCCTTGTCTTCTTCGGCAGCAGCTTCTTGTTGATCGCACAGGATAACGAACACCTGCTTGATGAGCTCCTGATCTTTCAAAGATTTGGCAATGTGGACGCGTCAGCCTATCCACCCGATGAAAACAGTGAGTATCCGTTTGAATTTCTGCTTAAGGAAACATCTGTCAGCTTTGAACAGCGCGGCACCGGAATCATTGCATATATCGATTACCTGATCCGAATCAGGGTGAACAGTGATGACCCGATTTCAATTGCTGAGGCTTCTCTTGTGGGCATTCCGTACTATTTTGCCGAAAATATGGAGCAGATAAGAAACCTCGAGGGTTTCACGCATCAGCCCGATGGCAGCAGAAGCTACTTCAGGGGGAGTGATGCCAGGTCGGTTGATCTGAACAGCCGGTACCGGATTATCGAATTTGAAATGCCGGATGTACAGCAGGGGTCGATTATTGAGTATAAATATACGCTTGAACGCAGATACATCGAGGAGTTGCCCGAGTTTTACTTCAGCCACAGGGTACCTGTAAAAGAGGCAAGGCTCTATAAAAAGAACGTCAATTTTATGAGGTTCGAAAGCGTGCCTCAGAATATAGATTTTGACCTCAATTATCGCGAGGCAAGGGTAGATACCAGCAGCATACCTATGATCTTTACCTTCGAGCGCCCCGAACCGATTTTGATACAGATCTGGGAGGCTTCAGATATACCGGCGATCGACGAAGCAGAATTTATCTCATCCATAGATGATATCAGGGGCAAGCTCATGTTTCAGATCAGTGAGTTCGGTGTGCCGAGGCAGCCGCTCGAAAACAGCTGGGACGTTGTGGCTGCCCAGATTCAAAGAAATGTTAATCCGTACCGGACGTTGGAGAGGAATCCCCACTTGCTTGAATATGGTGATGGGCTGTTTGGTGAATTGGGGAATTCACTGGCCAGGATTGATTCCATTTTCAGCTATTTAAATTCAAGGATGCAGTTCAGCGGAATGCATGCTGTGTTTACCGATGGGCCTTTCGAACACGTGCTGCAGGGTGAACCGGCAACCCAGGCCGAGATCAACATGGTGCTTTTGGCCATGCTGCGGGGTGCCGGATTTGAAGCGCATCCCCTCTATATCTCCGGGCGTGATTTTGGCAGAATCAATAAGGCATTTCCGTCACTCTACCAATTTAACCGAATGCTTGTTGTATCGGAAGATGAATCGGGCGGATGGATCTTTATGGATGCTTCTTTCGATCATTCGCTGCCCGGTTTGATCCCGGTTGAATCGTACAATGAACAAGGGTTGATTCTCGCCGAACGCGGGTATGAATGGGTTGAGATTTCTCCGGAGAGAAGCGTATTTAAGCTCGATACCGAACTGAACGCAATGCTGAACCGGGCCGGAGATCTATCAGGCACACTTACCGCTGAAGTTCGCGGGTACCCCGCAAGGGAAATGCGGCGCGACCTCAGCCGGAATGTACCGGCAAATCAGGTTATCTTCGATACGTTCTTTGAGGTGTATGAAAATGCTGAAATCTCTGACAGCAGGATTACAATTTCAGAAGATGATCCTGATCTTGTTCACGTTGAATCGGATTTCATGATCCCATCGTATGCCGTTACTTTTGCGGAGGGGATGGAGTTTCGTCCGATGATTGTTGGATACCTGTTTAGAAACCCGTTTGAACAGACAGAGCGAAGGGTGCCTATCACGCTCGATGCACCCGAATATCTCTCCATCAGCTATGTAATCAGGCTGCCGCAGGGAATGAGCCTGGAGGTGATGGGCGATACCAGGTCGACAAGCCTTCAGGGTGCCGGCCTTTTTGAAGAGTACCTGGCCGACGGTAACAAAATAGAATACAGGTTTGATATTGACATCAGCCGAAAGGAATTCCCGGCCGATCTTTTTCCGGAACTTCGCCGGATCTATGACCGCTGGGTTACTCTGAGCAATGATACCTGGTATATTGAGTTTTCCCGGTAACTTAGTCGGCCCAACGGGCACAAAACGTAAACATGATCTTAGCCATAGAAACCTCAACGCCTGTTTGTTCGGTTGCCCTTCGGGGTAAAAACGGCAGGATTACGGAAAAGAGGGCCGAAGGGAGGGGAGTGCATTCAGAGAAAACGTTTCTCTTTATTAAGGAGCTCTTCGACAGGGAAAATGCTGCTGTTCAGGATCTCGAAGCTTTGTTGTACAGTAACGGCCCGGGTTCGTACACGGGACTGAGAATTGGAGCTGCTGCCATAAAAGGGCTGCTGTTCGAGAGGGATGTGCCACTGTTCACGTTCCCAACGCTTCTCTCTTTTGCCGCCGGTGTAGAGCAAGGCAGACACAGTGAACGTATTCATTCGGTGATAGATGCGCGCAGGCAGCATCTGTACTGGCAGCAGTGTAACGCGGATTTTTCGAACATAACGGAGCCTGAGGTAATTGAAATCAGCCGTTTCGAGGAACTCATCCTAAAAGAGGATGTACTTGTGGGAACAGGCTGGGACAGAATGTCTTCTGAAGCACTCGATGGCGTGGCAACAATCGGAACGCAGGGTATTTCTGCGGTGAATCTGATTCGGGCGTACGTAAATCCAGGCCTCAAGAAATACTTTAAAAAAGAGGACCCCGTGTTGTTTGAGCCTGATTATCTGACGCTTTCACAGATAAATAATTCGCCAATCCGCCGATAAAGATTTTTGCTTCGGTCTATATTCATTATTTTTTTATGATAACCAATTAAAAACAACGACTATGTCCTGGTTTAAAAGAAAAGATACCAATATACAGACCGACAAAAAGAAAGACATGCCTGAGGGCGTCTGGATAAAGGTTCCGGAGACAGGGGATACTATTCACCGGCGCGAACTTGAAGAAAATATATGGGTGGACCCGATCAGCGGTTACCACTTCAGAATCGGCAGCAGTGAGTACTTCTCATTTCTATTTGACGACGGCAAGTTTGAGGAAATTGCCAATGACATTATGCCCGTAGATCCGCTTGAGTTTGTGGATAGGAAGAAGTATTCCGACAGGCTCAAGGAATCTCAGAACAAGTCGGGACTATCGGATGCTGCAAGGGTTGGTGTCGGTAAAATGGGCGGCCACGATGTTGTAATCGCCTGTATGGACTTTGGATTCATAGGCGGCAGCATGGGCTCTGTTGTTGGTGAAAGGCTTGGCGTGGCTATCGATCATGCCCGCGAGAAGAAGTTTCCGCTTATCATCATCTCGCAGTCGGGTGGTGCGCGTATGATGGAAAGCGTGCTTAGCCTGATGCAAATGGCCAAAACTTCTGCAAAACTGGCACAGCTCGACAAAGCAAAGGTGCCTTATATTTCTGTGATGACCAACCCGACTACCGGTGGTGTAACGGCGAGCTATGCGATGTTGGGTGATTTCAATATTGCTGAACCCGGCTCACTTATCGGTTTTGCTGGCCCAAGGGTAATAAGACAAACCATAGGTCGCGATCTTCCGGAAGGCTTTCAAACAGCGGAATATTTGGTGGATCATGGTTTTCTGGATTTCATTGTGCCGCGTACTAAAATGAAGATAAAGCTGACTCGCCTTCTGAAGATTTTATCAAGTAACGGCATCGGGAAAAAATAAGTCGTCGCTTAGCAGTTAACGGTCAAGGCCGGGCCCTTTAAAAAATTAAACATAAGAAAGAGAAAGCCAACCATGAGGTTCGCCGATTACGCAAAAATATATGTAACAGCCGGTCGCGGTGGAGATGGCATGGCACATTTCAGACGTGAGAAGTATGTGCCAAAGGGCGGGCCGGATGGCGGCGACGGCGGTAAAGGCGGCGATGTAGTATTGGTAGGCAACAAGCAGTTAAACACGCTTCTAGACCTCCGTTACAGAAAATATGTAAAGGCTAAACCTGGCGGACATGGCCACACTTCACGGAAAACCGGTAAAGACGGTCAGTCGCAGCTGCTGGAGGTGCCACTCGGCACGGTCGTGTTTGATGCCGACACCAAAGAGCGTTTGGGTGAAATAACGGAAGATGGGGAGCGTCTGATAATTGCAAAAGGCGGTGAAGGAGGCCTTGGAAACTGGCACTTCAAGAGTGCTACAAATCAAACGCCTCAGCATGCGCAGGAAGGTAAAGACGGAGAAGAGCGCGTTGTTGAACTTGAACTAAAGCTTATTGCTGATGTGGGGTTGGTGGGATTTCCGAATGCCGGCAAGAGCACGCTCTTATCGGCTCTCTCCGAAGCACGCCCCAAGGTGGCTGCCTACCCATTTACCACACTTGAACCCAACCTTGGTGTAGTCACTTTTTCTGATTACAGGAGCTTTGTGATGGCCGATATACCCGGAATTATCGAGGATGCACACGAAGGCAAGGGGCTTGGCCTGCAGTTTCTTCGACACATCGAGCGGAATAACCTGCTGCTGTTTATGGTGGGCTGCGACAGCGATATTGCCGGAGAATACCGCGCATTGCTACACGAGCTGGAAGAATACAGGCCCGACCTGCTCGATAAGCCCCGCGTATTGGCAATTACAAAAATGGATTTAAAAGAGGGCTTTGAGCTCGAGGAAAAACCGGATATCGACGATGATGTGGAGATCATAGAGATTTCGTCCGCAACCAGGCATAACATTGATGAGCTTAAAGAGATGATCTGGGCAAAACTTCAGGATCTTGAAACAGAGGAGTCACTATAGGGCGTTAATCGCACTGATGCTGGTTCCCGGCCTGGGAAACCAGAGATCAAAGATGCTGATACAGAAATCGGGAGCGAATTCTGCAGAGGAGATCTTTGAGATGAAACCGTCGCAGCTGATGAAGGTTGACGGAATTGGTGATCAGGTAATTAAAAATCTTCTGGCATTCAAAAACTGGCATGAAGCCGACCGGATTCTTGAACGCACTGAAAAGTGCAATGCTTCGCTGCTTTCCATTGATGATGACGCTTATCCGGAACTGCTGAAGCATATCTACGATCCGCCAGTACTGCTATGGTATAAAGGTGACCGGGATGTTTTCAGGACAAACGGGGTTGCAGTGGTTGGCACGCGCAACCCGGGAAAATATGGACTTAAGCAAACAGAACGGTGGGGCGCAGCGCTGGTAAATTATGGCCTTACAATTAATAGCGGGCTGGCTTATGGCGTAGACACAAAAGCCCACCAAACCGCACTTAAGTCAGGAGGCAAGACTATAGCCATTCTTGGATCTGGTATTGATGTAATTTATCCTTCCAAAAATACGTCTTTGGTGAAAGAGATAATCGAACTGGGCGGAGCTGTTGCAAGTGAATACCCACCGGGTACAGCGCCAGATGCGGTTAATTTTCCGGGAAGAAATCGGATCGTTAGCGGAATGAGTCACGGCATTCTGGTTGTAGAGAGCGGTATTAAGGGAGGAAGCATGATCACAGCGAGGTATGCACTCGACCAAAATCGTGAAGTTTTCGTGGTTCCACACCCTCTTAACCATGTTCGTGGAGAGGGGTGTAATTACCTGATCAGAACAGGACAGGGAAAACTGGTGCAATCAATCGATCATATTCTGGAAGAAATTTCGGTTGAAACCATAGATTCACCATCATCCGATATGGGTAAAAAACCGCAGCAATGGACTCTGCTCGAGCTCACCGACAGCGAAAAAAAACTCTGCAGTATATTCAATGATGAGCCTATCCACATTGATAAAATTAGCGAACTGGTCGGCGAACCCGTGTACAAACTTCATTCAGTGATGCTCGAACTTGAGATGAAAGGCGCAATTAAGCAGCGAGCCGGAAAGTATTTTGAGCTCTGTTAAGTTGTGGGTTTCAGGCATCGGGGGCGAACATCAGTTTCGGAACTTAGACTTCTGATTGAAACCAAGAAATGCAGGATATTGGCACTTAGAGCATCAGATATGAGTTGTGAACTTCTCATTTCGCCTCTCAAGCATAAGTTTCAGGGTTTAAATTTCCTTACCTTTAAACTTTCGAATACTCTAAAGTAAATATGTAACATGCGTACGCTTTTTGCAGAGCAATGTTTTTTGTTTCTTTGAATATTGATTTATGATTCGTGTAGATGATGTAATATTATCGGAGGACATTGCAACTGCAAAATTTGAATGTGACGTAAGCCGTTGCAAAGGAGCATGCTGCGTTGTTGGCGATGCGGGAGCACCCGTTTCAAAAAGTGAAATTCCGGTTCTTCGCAAAGCATTCAGACAGCTGAAAGATGATCTCGATCCTGAGGCGGTTAAAAAAGCCGAAGCTGAAGGCGTTGTTATTGGCAATAGCGAAGAAGGCTACGAAATTAATTGCGTGGACTCGGGGGAATGCATATTTGTTCAAAAAAACGAATATGGTATCGCAACCTGCGCTATTCAGGCAGCTTATTACCAGGGCAGGTTTAACTGGGAAAAACCGGTCAGCTGCCATTTATATCCGGTAAGGTTAAAGCATATAGCAGGTATGGATTATGCTAATTTTGAATATATTCCTGAGCTTTGCTCAGCAGGCTGCAAGAACGGCGAGAAGAACGGCACTTATCTTGCAGACTTTCTGGAATCAGCTCTCGTCAGACGATATGGTCGCGATTGGTACAATCGTTTTCAGGAAGCATGCAGTGAGGTGAGAAGTGGATAGAAGTAAATGCTGAAAACCGGACAAAACATATCGCAAAAGCAAAGTCTGCAGCAAAAGCTATCTCCTCAGCAAATACAGTTTGTGAAGTTACTGCAGCTGCCAACCATAGGCCTGGAGCAGCGAATAAAAGAAGAGATAGAAATGAATCCGGTTCTGGAAGAGGCAGATCCTGATACGATTGAGGAGTCACTTACAGAAACCGAACGGGAAGAAAAAGAGTGGGATAACGCTGAGGCGGAGGCTTCAGGAGAAGAGGATCCCGATTTGGACCCGGTTGATAAAAATGAAGAGATCGACTGGGAATCCTTTCTTCATAATACCGAATTTGATGGCAACACTTATCAAAGCGGAAGCATGGCCGGCGGTGATGAAGAGTGGCGGGATCTGCCCAATCCTTATCACGAAAGTCTGCTCGAAGAACTCGAACAGCAGGTAACATTGCTCGACCTGGATGATGAAGAATTACTTATTGCAGATCAAATAATTGGGTCGCTGGATGAAGATGGCTATTTCAGAAGAGACATAGAAGCCGTAGTCGACAATATCGCTTTTAACCATGGTAAGCTGGTGAGCAGCAACCAGGTTGAAAAAGTTCGAAAAATGATTCAAAGCCTCGAGCCGGTCGGTATTGCCTCCCGCAATCTCAGGGACTGCCTTCTGTGTCAGGTAAAACTTACCGATGGTGATCCGGAAGTAAGAAAGTTAACCGCCAGAATGCTTGAAGATGAATGGGATTCATTCGAGAAAAAACATTTCGAGAAACTAAAAAAGCGTCTTGATGTGGATGATGAGGCGTTAAAGCAGATGTTTGATCTTGTAAGAGCTTTAAACCCCAGGCCCGGCGCAGTAAGCACCCCGGAATCGGAATCAAGACAATATATTGAGCCTGACTTCGAAGTCTATTTCGAGCCTGCTGATAAAAGTGACGAGAGCGGGGAAGGAGAATTTATGATTCGCCTTAATCACAGAAACGTACCACCTCTGCGAGTTTCTCCGGAGTACAAGGCAATGTGGGACGATTTGAAGAAACAGAAAGGCAATGGAGCCGACAAGCAGGCCCGAACCTTTATCAAAGAAAAAGTGGAATCAGCTCAGTGGTTTATTGAATCCATCAGGCAGCGGCAAAACACTCTGATGAAGACGATGCGCACAATTGTTGAACTACAGCAGGATTTTTTCAAGCATGGCGACGGACTTAAGCCAATGATATTGAAAGACGTTGCAGAGAGAATTGAGATGGATATTTCCACTGTATCGAGAGTGGTAAACGGCAAGTATGTTCAAACCCACTTCGGGGTTTTTGAACTAAAGTATTTCTTCAGCGAAGGCCTGGAAACCGAGAGTGGTGAGGATGTTTCGAGCCGCGAGGTGAAGAACATCCTTCAAAATGTGATTGATAAAGAGGATAAGAGCAAGCCGCTGAGCGATCAGGCGCTGGCAAATATCCTGCGGAAAAAAGGTTTTAAAGTGGCTCGCCGCACCGTCAGCAAATACCGTGAACAGCTCCAGCTTCCGGTTGCCCGTCTTAGAAAGCAGATTATCTGAGTTACAATCTTAGCGCTGCCAAGCCAAGATTGATGTTTCAAGACTCTCAGTATTTAGAACGTTAGTACGTCAGATGTTTCCCCCTAACAAAAGCTTTAAGGCAAAACTCTATGGCAGAAAAAATGCCAGCTGTACCGGTTCGATAAAGGCCGGGTTCGTCAAAAGGTACCAAACAAGTAAAACTACGATAAGCGTGTGAAGACCCACCGTGAGAAAGATGTTTACAACTTTCCCATTGTCGAGAAATCTGGCTGCATCAATTGCAGCTACATTGAAACTCATAAACCAGGTTAGAGCAAAAAGAACACTGAATCCGGCTATGACTGAATCAGCCGTTCCCGTCTGGTTAAAAACTACGAGCAGTGTAACGATTGCCAGGTTGATGTGAAGCGGCCAGCTGTACAGGTTCAGAGTCTGGCTGAAAAACTGAAGCTTTTTGTTTAGCAGGTGGATCCAGAGTACCGATACGAACTGCATTGCAAGAGCAATTAACACGCCCAAAAAAAAGAGCGAGAGCAGCTCGTTGCCGGATAAAAAAAGCACCGGAAAATGGTACGAGAGCGCGCTGAGGCCGGTTTCTGAAACCAGAATCTCTGCACTTACAAACAGAAAGAGCCCCGTTAAAAGTGCGTGTTGAACCATTACAATGATCCCCGGAAGCGCATTTCTGATCCTGTGCTCCATAACATCAATCACGTAGAAAATGTGATTCAAGAAATAGCGCGGCAGCGATTGCACGTACATTGGCTGAAAACTGAAATGAACCATAAAGCTGATCCAGAGCAGAAATAAAAAAAGCACGCTCCAGTTTATTGAAAGCGGTTTTTCTGAAGGTGCAGGAAGGGGAAGTGTCACGGTATCACCCGAGGTAAAAGCCCGAAGCGCAATTTCCGTTGCCGGACGCTCGTCTATGAGTTTCAGTAACCATCCTGCCGGCAGAACCAGTATTGAATTTTCGTAGCCGGTATCTGCTGTAAGAAGTTCACGAAGCTGAACCATCGATTTACGCAAGTCTTTCTCATCCGGTGAGAATATTGTTATGGGGGCGGGAAATTGATGAATCTCAGAAATTGGGGATACATTCATGCCTCTGAAATGATAACCTGACGGGAGCGGCTGGGCTTCTGCTTCAAAAAATCTTGATGTGTAGAATAACGGCGTTTCGATTAACGAACCTACGGTATCGGCAAGCTGTGAAGCAACAACAGGGAACCGGTTACTTATATCGTGGGGATCGCGAAATAGTTCTACAGCTGAGATTCTTCCGGGATAGCGCTGGTTCAGCTGCCGATAGCGATCAATAAGATTTTCGGCAATGATCGTTCGGTTTATGCCAAGAAGGTGAGGTGTAGTAAAACGTTCAGTGGCTGAAAGAATAAATAGGAACTCTGACAAATCGATGTGGTCGATAGGTTCTTCACCATCCGTTAAGATGATGTTGACCCCAAGAGCACGCGCTTTTTCGATGTTCTCTTGCGTGAGAAATTCAGAATACGTACCTGTAAATTCGAGAGCGAGAAAACGGCCATCCTGCTCAGAAACAGTGCCAGCTGCCACTTGAATGGTGAGCAGGGCGAACATCAGGCTTGAGATCAGTACCGTAATCGAGCGTAACAATGGGGAAGGGTGCTATTATTTTGATTCAACGGTGAGTTCAATCGGTAGTTCGCGCGTTTCCTTGAAACTTGATAACACGATGTTCGATCGGGTTCTTGTAACACCATCCCATGATTGAATAAGCGACAGAAATTTTTCGAAAGAAGCGGTGTTTTTTGTGCGAACTTTCAAAATATGGGAACCGTCGCCGGTTATGGAATGGCATTCCAAAACTTCGCGATGTACCGATACCTTTTCAACAAAACTTGGATAGCGATCCGAACTATCTACCTCTACAAAGATAAACGCAGTGATGTCGAAATTGAATTTCTTTGCATCAAGGATGGCGTTATAGCTCGAGATGAGGCCGCGTTCCTCAAGCTTTCTCATTCGCTCGGAGACGGAAGGAACCGACAGGTGTACAATGTCGGCTATCGTATTTCGCTGTGCACGCCCGTGCTTCTGTAAATGATTTAATATTTTGATATCTGTTTCATCGAGTTGGATACTCATAGTAGCTCCATTAAACCTAATTATTCTAATCTTTCAGGAAAATATCCTAAATTAGTTAGGAATTCAATCGGTTTTTTGCACTCCTGTTTAAAACTATTTTACGTTGCGCATGTAAAGATGTGTACGGGCAAACCCGATGCGTAAGGTGTTCAACTATAATAGTAAATGCGCATCATTGCACGTACCCTGAAACAGTGGATTGTAATTTTGATACGGTTCAAAAAACATTTCAAAGAGGCTATAAGGTGCCGTATCTTCAATTCTTCGTTCAATTAAATAACCTGAAATACAACTTTCGCATCAGATGCTCGACATCAGTTTTATCCGGACCAATCCTGAACTCGTAAAAACGGGAATGCTTAACAAGGGTGAAAAGGACGCATCGGCTGTGGATGCCGTAATTGCGAAAGATGAGGAGTGGAGGGCACTCGTTACCGAACTCGATCAGCTTAGGGCAGAAAGCAACGCCAAGGCGAAACAAATTGGCCAGCTCATGGGGCAGGGTAAGAAAGAAGAAGCCCAGGCTCTGATTAGAGAAACCGGCGATAGCAAAGATAAAATCAAAGAGCTCGAGGATACCATTTCGAAGGTATCAGAAGAGCGGGATAATCTGCTCTACAGTATCCCCAATGTACCTGATGCATCGGTTCCGGTGGGCAAGACCGACGAAGAAAATGTAATCCATAAAACCTGGGGTGAACCGGCCGGACAGGAGTGGAGGCTGCCGCACTGGGATATCGCATCCGAAAAGAAATGGATCGACTTTGAACGCGGATCGAAGGTTACAGGTGCAGGCTTTCCCTTTTATGTAGATAAAATGGCGCGGCTGCAGCGGGCGCTTATCAACTGGTTTCTGAATGAGGCGGTTGAATACGGGTACACCGAACTGCAGGCTCCCTATTTCGTAAATGAGGATTCAGCCCGTGGTACCGGACAGATTCCCGACAAGGAGGACATGATGTATACGATTCCGCGCGATGGGTTTTTTACTATTCCTACGGCCGAAGTCCCGGTAACCAACTTCCACAGAGACGAGATTTTTGCGCAGGACGATCTCCCGGTGTATTACACGGCATATACCCCGTGCTGGAGGCGCGAAGCGGGCAGCTACGGAAAAGAAGTGAGAGGGCTGAACCGGCTTCATCAGTTCGATAAGGTTGAGCTGGTGAAAATTGTTCACCCTGATGAGTCGAATCAGGAACTCGAAACACTGCGGGAGTATGCCGAATCGCTTCTCGAAAAGCTGAAACTGCCATATCGTACACTCTTGATGTGCACCGGTGATATGGGCTTTACCCAAACCAAAAAATACGACCTGGAAGTATGGAGCCCCGGACAGCAGAGATGGCTCGAGGTCAGCTCATGCTCCAATTTTGGGTCTTACCAGGCAAGAAGAATGCAGCTGCGGTTCAGAAATGATAAAGGCAAAACGGAGATACTGCATACACTGAATGGCTCAGGCCTCGCACTTCCGCGTATTGTGGCTTCGATCCTTGAAACCTATCAAACTGAAGCGGGTGATATAAGAGTACCCAATGTGCTGCAGTCATTTATGGGAACTGAGATCATTTGATTTTTTAGGCCCTAACATACATATTCAGAGTATCTGTTCACAAAACGGAGGCTTTATGAGAACTGTTACTCTGACATTTGCACTTCTTGGATTCGTTGTTTTTGCGGGATGTACCACCCTCTATGTTCCCTCCAACAACCAAACCCCTTTGATGAAGCAGCAGGGGGAAATTCATCTTAATGGAGCTGTTGGAGCTAATGGCGCAGGCCTTCAGGCGGGATATGCCATTACAAACAATCTTGGCATTGTTGGCGGCTTTTCGGGACGAACAACCGAGGATGAAGATGGTGAGAGAAACGAAAGTCATGGCTACGGAGAAATCGGAATCAATTATTTTGGCTTTGGTGCGGAAAATGTTGCCGGTGAACTTATCGGTGGCCTCGGTTTTGGTTCAGGTGAGAGAAGGGCAATTCAGGGTGATTATGTAAAACCGTACATTCAGATTAATGCCGGTTTACAAACCGAAGTTTTTGATACAGGGATTTCCTTCAGAACTGCATATCTCAATTTTACCAATCTGGATGCGGACGCCAGCAGTGGTACCGTGGAATCAGGGCTATTCTTTGAACCGGCGGCTTTAGCGAGGTTAGGTTACCGAAATGTGATGCTTGAATCACAGTTAGGCTTTGCCTGGCCGATGAGGGATGCCTCAGACCTTGCTTTCGAATACGAGCCGCTTCGGCTTTCAATCGGGGTAAAACTGCTCTTCAATACCGGCAGCAGCTGAACTTAGTAATTTTAAAACGCGGTCAGATTTTTAAGCATTTGCGAAATGAGTTTCTTCCACAATAGCTGCACGTAGGTTTTACGGATGCAGATTCCTTTCTGATATTGACCATAGTGCTATGCCTTGAAGATTACCCTCGCATCGCTAGCCGAGACGTGCTACCGATATTCTAAGCTGAATGCCCGGAACTTGTACCCTTTCCTGAATCGTTTAAACGGGGAGCGTTCGCCGGTTTCGGGGTAGTGGTACGTTCGCCGTTATTTCACATTCTTTCTGCGGTTGCGAATATAATCCTCAAAAATGTAGCCGCCCAGCTCGTTTAGCGACGAATAGTAGGCACGTCCTGAATTAGCTTCAGTCAGTTCTCTAACAAAGTTCTGGAGATAAGGATCGCGGGCTATCATGAATGTTGTGATCGAAATTTGATCTCTCCTGCATTTAACCGCTTCATCAAGCACTTTATTAACAATTTTTCTGTCGAGTCCGAAACTGTTCTTGTAAAGGCGTCCATTCTCATACATACATGATGGTTTGCCATCAGTAATCATGAAGATCTGTTTATTGGAGAACTTCTTACGCTGTAATATATGTCTTGCCCTCTGGAGTGCCTGCAGTGTATTGGTGTGATACGGTCCAACTTTAAGATATGGAAGGTCTTTTACTTCAATTTCCCAAGCTTCGTTGCCGAATGCCACTATATCGAGTGAATCTTTTGCGTAGTTGTTCATAATGAGTTCCGAAAGAGCCATGGCCACTTTCTTTGCAGGTGTAATGCGATCTTCGCCATATAGGATCATGGAGTGGCTGAGGTCGATAAGCAAAACCGTAGACGCAGAGGTGTAGTGGTCTGTATTGAACACCTCAAGATCGTCTTCTTTTAACTCGAACTGCTCGAGAGAGCTGTGCTTAAGCATATTCAGCATCGTGGATGAGCTGTCGATATGTGCCGTGTCATCGCCCTGGCGCCAGGCCCGCGTTTCCGGCTGCCGCTCCAATCCCTTTCCTGTGTGTACGGTTTTATGAGAGCCATGGCCACCCTTTTTCAGCTGATTAAAGATCTCCTCGAGCGAACGTTTACGGATGCTGCGATCAGTTTTGGCAGTTGGCACCATGATCGACTGGTCTTCATCAAACTCAATATATCCGCGCTCTTTTAACTCATCAATAAAATCTCCAATGCCGTAATTTTCAAACTGATCCGTGATTTTGTATTCCTCATCAATCTGGTTAAGCCATCGCAATGCCTGCGATACGTCACCTCCCGATATGGTTAGAAGTTCCTGGAACAGATCCCACAGCGTGTCAAAAGCGGGCTTCGAGTGATCGAATCTGTCGCTCCATTCTGAATATTGAAAATGCATAAATTTGCACCTGACGAGTTTTGAAATTCAGTTTGATAACATTGCTTCCCGGTAAATCATTGCATGGAATTCAGGTTTGTTTTTATGAGTGGTATCTTCTGTTGGAAAGAAATAAGCAGCAACAAATAGATATGGACAGATACTTTCTGGAGAATCAGCTTTGGAGTGAAGGTTATAAACGAATTATGGGTCTCGATGAAGTGGGGCGGGGTTGTCTCTGCGGACCGGTAGTGGCTGCGGGCGTTATTATTGAACCCGGAACACGGCTGAACGTTTCTGTGGCAGACAGTAAAAGCCTTACGGAACCATTAAGGCGCGAGCTGGCAGAAGAGATCAAAGAAAAGTCGGCCTTTTGGGTTGTAAAAGAAATGAGCCCGGAAGAGATAGACAAATTCAATATTCTGAAGGCTTCGATTCGCGCAATGGTAAAATGCACTGAAACGCCCGGCGCAGATCCCGACTATCTGCTTGTTGACGGTAACCGGTTTACCGATTCATTGATTCGATACTCATGTGTTGTAAAAGGTGACGACAAGTCTGCTTCAATTGCCGCAGCATCTATTCTTGCCAAGGTCTACCGCGATAAATACATGCATCAGCTGCATGAAGAGTATCCATACTACGGTTGGGATACCAATGTTGGATATCCAACAAGAAAACACTACGAAGGGCTTCAGAAATTCGGCTACACCCCACATCATAGAAAAAGTTTTAAACTTAATACTGAAAAAACATTCAATCGCAGCGGGTAGAAAGGTCAGGTAAATCTATCTCAGTAAAGGTGCTGACCTGGTGCGGCTAATGGGCAGGCTAACTGTAAATGCTAAACGAGCGTTTGTAAAGGTGGAAGTTCAGGCAAATGGCAAGCATTAATGTGTTTGCAAGAAAGGCCGATCCGCCATAGCTCACAAATGGGAGTGGTACACCCATAATCGGCAGCACAGCCGTTGCGCTTCCTATATTAATAATAAAGTGAAAGAAATAAAGAAACGTGACGCATACAATTACCAGCTGGGCAAATGGCTGCTTATGAGTCCCCGCCATATGAAGTAAACGCAAAAAGAGGGCTGCAAATAGGATGAGGACAAGAGAGGAGCCTATAAAGCCAAATTCTTCACCAATCACGCAGTAAATGAAATCGGTCCATTGTTCCGGTAAAAAACGGAGCTGTGTCTGTGTGCCTTCCATGAAGCCTTTGCCGTAAAATCCGCCTGAACCGATAGCCGTTGTAGCCTGGAGAACATTCCAGCCTGCACCTTGAGGGTCAAGTGTTGGGTTTACAAATGCTTCTACCCTGGCTCTCTGATGCGGCTGTAATATCTGATGCAAGGCAACTTCGGTTCCTACAATAACGACAATGCCCAAAACAACGGTGGAAAGCGTTAGCCATTTCTGTTTCTGTAACACAAAAACGGCAATGGTTATAATGAGTGTTGCAATAATACCGTATGTAACGTTAATCACCGAAAAATACCCGATGAGGGCGGGCGATATAATTAACAGGGAAATGCCATAGGGCAGGCCAGACCAAAACAATACAACGGGAATGAGAGCCAGCAACACAAGCGCTGTTCCCGTATCGTTCTGCATGATGATTACAAAAACGGGTACGAGGATAAGCATTACCGTTGTGAGTGCGGTTTTCAGATTTCCTACGTTTATATCGCGTTTGTGCGTCAGGTAATTGGCAACTGCGAGCACAGTTGCAAGCTTTAAAAATTCGCTGACCTGGAGCCGTAAACCGAAGATCGACAGCCATCTGCGGCCTCCGCCGACTTCTACGCCGATAAACACCGTAAGTATGGCAAGGAATAGACAAAGGCCGTAAAAAATGTATGCAGCCCCCTGAAACGTGCGCGGTGATGTGAACTGTATGGCAATGAGGGCAACCAGGGAGATGGATATCCAGATTATCTGGCGGGAAAAATTGCCCTGAATGTACGACGGCAAAAACTGAGCTACAGGCCCTTGAGTGGCACTGTAAATGGCGGTTAGCCCGATGGCGGATAAACCAACCCAGATAAGTATAACCGACCAGCTAAATTCACGGGTATCAATCATTATCCAGTACCTCGCCGGTTTCATCAACAGGTGGGGCACTTTCCTGCTGCGCTGGTACATCAGGTTCTGAGTCTCTAGGTACAAAGTTTAGAACATGATTCAGAATATGGTTTCGCCTGA
The DNA here is from genome assembly GCA_003561515.1 of Balneolaceae bacterium. Lineage (GTDB taxonomy): Bacteria > Bacteroidota > Rhodothermia > Balneolales > Balneolaceae > Rhodohalobacter. Next base: position 2,666 of record PWWL01000390.1, on the reverse strand, counting down.
TTTCACCCGTCAGATATTTTTCAATCATCAAAGAGGCGATCGGAGATGCAGAAACGGATCCGAACCCGGAATTTTCAGCCAAAACGGCAATCGCAATTTGGGGATCCTCAGCCGGAGCATAAGCAATGAACCAGCCGTGATTTCGGCCTCTTGGATTTTGTGCTGTTCCCGTTTTACCGTGAATGTCGATATCCTGCATGTTGGCATAGTAATTTGCTCCTCCGGTACGTACTGCATCATGCATACCTCGTTTAACCGGTTCAAGATGTTCATCACGTATCCACTCGATCCGGGTTCTCTGCGGTTCTGTGAAACCGATCTCGCCATTGGCATGATGTACTTCCGCAACGATATGCGGCTGAACCCGGTATCCTCCGTTGGCGATTACCGACGTAGCAACGGCCATCTGCAGGGGTGAGGCAGAAACCATTCCCTGGCCAATACCAAGACTCATCAAATCACCTATTCCCCAGTTGCGAGGCCCGAAGTTGTTGTTCATGTATGTGCTGTCGGGTACGATACCGGTGGTTTCGAATGGCAAATCGATATTGTTTCTTGGGCCGATGCCGAAATCTCTGATGAGTTCAGCCCATTCATTCAGGCGTCCCGGAGTGGCAATGCCTCTGTCCATCATCCAGAGAAAATAGGTGTTGCTTGAATATTGGATGGCGGTTTCGAGATTGTAATCTCCGGGGTCGGCAAGGTCTCTGTAAGCACGCCCGCGTATATATGCACCGCTGTTGTAAATTTCTGTAGATGGGGTAATGATTCCCATATGTAAACCTGCAAGCCCCATAAAAGGCTTGAATGTAGAACCCGGGGGTTCGCGTGACGAGATAGCCCTGTTAAATAACGGAGTTTTCTCGTCTTCATTGATGGAGCGCCAGTACTCCATATCCATACGGCCGGCAAGGCGGTCAACCTCGTACTGAGGTGCACTTACCATGCTGAGAACAGCACCTGTGCGCGGATCCAGCGCCACAACTCCGCCTGCCTTACCTTCCATCAATTGTTCAGCAAGCTGTTGAAGCGGGGCATCGATGGTGGTAACCAGGTCGGCACCTTTGATAGGGGATATGTTCAATTCTCCGTTGTTGAAAGGGCGGATGGCCTGTCCATAGGCATTTACCTGAACATATTCAGAACCCAGCTCACCCCGTAGAAAATCTTCGTATACCATCTCAATACCGCTTTTACCAATGCGATCGCCCAGCCTGATTCTTTCGGACCTCAGGTACTCCTCGCGCGAGGCTTCACGAAGATAACCCATCATGTGTGAGGCTTTTACCCCCGCCGGATAGTTACGTTTGCTTTCGATCTGGTGGCCTATCCCGGGAAGCTGCCAAATGTTTTCCTGAATGGAAACAAATACTTCGAATGGTACTTCGGTAAAAAGGCGGGATGTTCTGTGCCATGAATACTGCTGAGCTTCTCTGATCCTGCTCAAAACAAGCTCTTCATCCATCTTTAAGAAGTGTGCCAGCTTTTCAAGGTTATCCATCTTAAAATTGGCAGGAGTAATAGTGATGGAGTAGATTGGCTGATTATCCACCATGATGATGCCGTTTCGGTCGAGAATAAGCCCGCGAGCCGGATTCACCATCTCAAGGCGAATGGAATTCTGCATACTCAGCGGCGAGTATTTCTCATAGTCAAGAATTTGCAGCTGAAATATTCGAACCAACATCACCAGAAAGCCGATAAGTATCACAGCCTGGAGGATGCGGATAGAGGTTTTTATGCTATGAGGATTTCTGCCGTTCATAAAAATCAGGCGTCGCTACGTACAAGATGAAGAAAACTTCCCAAAATTGCTGTAAGCAGCGAACTGATAAAGATCAGGTTCCACCCGATATGAGTAGAAGCGTATGCTTCGGAAAAGAGTGAAACACCGAAAAATATGAGGTTGTGTATAATTGCTGCTGCCAATACGATTAGAAAAATTTGCCAAAATATAAAACGGTTCTCTGATATACGGTTCAGGTAGGTGTGTAGTATAAATACAAGAAACGTTTTTGAAAACATGTGGAGCCCCCAAAGATCACTCATGGCATCCTGTAATAGTCCGAATAGCGCTGCAAATAGAAGGCTTTCCGTTTTTGTGCGTTTGGTGCACATCCATAAAATGAATATCAGTACAAGATCGGCTTCAGAATCAAATATTCTCAGGTTTCTGAATAGAATCACCTGAATGGCAACCATGCCAAGCCCGATTAACAGTGTTCGTATGTTTTCGGATCTGATCAAAATAGTTCACTTTGTTCTGCCTGGAGTTCCATGATGGTGGTGTCTGGCTCAAATGCGACAACAAATCCTTCAGACAGAGTAAAAAGATCGGCATAAGCTCTCAGGAGAATGGTTTGGGTCTCAATTCCCTCACCGGGCTGCACATCTGTTATTTCACCAATCGGAATGCCTCCGGGAAATTGATTGCTGAAGATGGACGTCTCCACAACCTGGCCCACTTCTACGGGAATAGTTTGCGGTACATAGAGAAGCTGAAGTTCATCGTGAAGCCCCGACCAGGAAACGATACCATAGGCACGCGTGCCCTGAATTTGTGCGCTTACCCGAAACAGGGAATTGGAATAGGGAAGCACCTGAGAAAAGCCCCCGGCCGTAACGATTACCTGTCCAATTAATCCATCTGAGTTTATTACCGGCAT
>PWWL01000028.1 GCA_003561515.1 Balneolaceae bacterium | reverse complement strand
CCGGCGACAACGCCGGGATTCTGCTTCGCGGGATCAACAAGGATCAGATCCAGCGCGGGATGGTACTTTGCAAGCCGGGCTCGATCAACCCGCACAAGCTGTTTGAGTGTGAGGTGTATGTGTTGAGCAAGGATGAGGGAGGCCGTCACACGCCGTTCTTCAAGGGCTACCGTCCGCAGTTTTATTTCCGTACAACGGATGTAACGGGATCGTGCGAGCTGCCTGATGGAGTAGAGATGGTAATGCCGGGCGACAACGTGAAGCTGGATGTACAGCTGATACAGCCGGTAGCGATGGAAGCTGGCCTGAGGTTTGCGATCCGTGAGGGTGGGCGAACCGTGGGTGCCGGCGTGGTAACCAAAATTAAGGACTAAAAGATTTTAGCAAGTGGCAACACAACAGAAGATCAGAATAAAGCTTAAGTCTTACGATCATAACCTGATTGACAAATCAGCTGAAAAGATCATACAGACAGTGAAATCGACCGGAGCGGTTGTATCAGGACCCATTCCGCTTCCAACAAACAAAAACATCATAACTGTTAACCGTTCGGTACACGTGAACAAGAAGTCGCGCGAACAGTTTGAATACAGATCTCACAAACGTCTGATCGATATTCTGTCAACAGGTTCACAAACGGTGGATGCCCTGATGAAGCTGGAGCTTCCTTCCGGAGTGGATGTAGAAATCAAAGTGTAAAAAATTCCATACGTACCATGAGTGGTTTAATCGGAAAAAAAGTGGGAATGACAAGCATCTTCGACGAACTGGGCCGCAGTATTGCGGTAACGGTTGTTGAAATTCAGCCTTGTACCATTACCCAGATCAAAACAGAAGAAACGGACGGATACAATGCCGTTCAGCTGGCTGCTTTCGATAAAAAGTCAAGCCGCATTTCAAAAGCGCTGCAGGGCCATTTTGACAAGGCAGGTTCAGAACCGAAGAAAGTTGTCACTGAATTCAGGGATTTTATCCCCGAAGGCTTTGAGCTTGGCGACGAGCTCAATATCGAAGATGTGTTTTCGGTAGGCGACAGAATCGACGTGGTTGGCATCTCTAAAGGAACAGGCTTTACCGGTGTGGTTAAGCGACATAACTTTAGTGGTGTAGGAGACCGGACACACGGCCAGCATAACAGAGAACGGGCACCCGGATCAATCGGGCAGGCATCCGACCCATCAAGGGTATTCAAGGGTATGAAAATGGCCGGCCGTTCAGGAAATAAAAGAACTAAAATCCAGAATCTCTCCGTTGCGCAAATTTTGCCGGATGCCAATCTGATTATGATCACCGGTCCAGTACCGGGCGCGAAAAACGGATTTGTCGAGATTCATAATAAATCACAGCAATTAGCCTGATGGAACTGACGATTTATAAAACTGACGGAACAAGCAGTGGCGATAAAGCCACCCTAAGTGATTCCATTTTCGCCATAGAACCGAATGAAACGGTTCTTTACGAAGATGTGAGAAGAATTCTTGCAAACCGGCGACAAGGAACTGCGAATACCAAAGAACGCAGCGAAGTGCGTGGCGGAGGCCGTAAAGCGTATAAGCAGAAAGGTACCGGTATGGCTCGAAGAGGCTCCATGCGAAGTCCACTCTTAAAAGGCGGTGGTACGGTATTTGGCCCGAGCCCCAGAACATACACGATCAAGCTGACCAAAAAGGCAAAAAGACTGGCACGTAAGTCTGCCCTTTCTTTAAAAGCCTCTGAGGAAGCGATCAGGGTTCTGGAAGATTTCACATTCGATGAGATAAAAACCCGTCAGATCGTGGATATTCTAGCTGCTCTTGATCTGACAGGAAAGAAGGTGATGATTGTTACCGCCGATACCGACAGAAATATTGTTGTTTCGGCTCGCAACATTCCCGGTGTTGCCGTTTGTGAAGCGGTTAAGCCCAACACATACGACATCATGAATAGTGACGCTATCATTATTCAGAAAAGTGCGATTCCCGTTCTCGAAAATAGTGTTGAACCCAAAATCGAGGAGGAAGCAGCATGAGCATTTTAATTCAGCCTCTGATTACTGAGAAACTTACTCGTTTGCAGGAGCAGCATCAGCAGTATGCGTTTGAAGTCGCCAAATCTGCAACAAAGCCTCAGATTAGAAGAGCTATCGAAGAGCGATATCCTGAGGTAAAAGTAGCAAAGGTAAATACCATTATTGTTCCTTCGAAACCGAAAGGAAGGTTTACCAAGAGTGGATTTGTAAGCGGCAGAAGCCGGGTATGGAAAAAAGCAATTGTTACGCTCAAGAAAGGCGAAATAGACTTCTTCAGCGAAATTTAAAAACGTTTTAGAAAATGGCTACCAAGCAATTAAAACCAACAACACCGGGACAGCGTCACAGAATTGCACCTGTATTTGATGATGTTACGACCGACCGACCATTAAAATCCCTGACCAAAGGGATTGATAAATCGGGTGGACGTAATAATCGCGGGCGAATGACCATGCGCCGAAGAGGCGGAGGCCATAAGCGCAAGTACAGAGTGATCGATTTCAAAAGGAACAAGCTGGATGTACCAGCGAAAGTTCAGACGATCGAATACGACCCAAACCGAACTGCAAGAATTGCCCTGTTGGCCTATGCCGATGGCGAGAAGCGATACATCCTTGCACCGAACAAACTTCAGGTCGGCGACACGGTGGTTAGTTCTCACACAGCTCCACCCGAGATTGGCAATGCCATGCCGCTGAAGAGCATGCCGCTGGGAACTGTGATTCACAATATTGAAATGCAGCCAGGAAAGGGCGGGCAGCTTTGCAGAAGTGCCGGAACATCGGCTCAGCTGGTTGCCAAAACAGATAAGTACTGTACCGTAAAACTGCCTTCCGGCGAAGTTCGAATGGTATTGGGTACTTGTTTTGCCACGGTTGGCGGAACAAGCAACCCCGACCACTTTAACACAACGCTTGGCAAGGCTGGACGTAGCCGATGGCTTGGACGGCGACCTAAGGTGAGAGGTGTAGCCATGAACCCGGTTGATCACCCGATGGGTGGTGGTGAAGGTAAAGCTTCCGGAGGTCACCCAAGATCTCCATGGGGCCAGGCCTCCAAGGGTAAAAAGACGAGAAACCGCAGAAAGCTTTCGTCTAAGTTTATTGTACGACGACGTAAAACCAAAAAATCTTAATTAGAGTATGCCACGTTCGCTAAAAAAAGGGCCTTATGTTCATTACAAGCTTCAACGAAAGATTGATGCGATGAATGAGAGCGGCAAGAAGAAAGTGATTAAAACCTGGTCGAGAAGTTCAATGATTACTCCCGATTTTATCGGATTAACCATTGCAGTTCACAACGGAAAGCAGTTTATCCCGGTATACGTTACCGACAACATGGTTGGACATAAACTGGGTGAATTTGCACCTACCAGAACGTTCCGTGGACATCCGGTAAAAAAGGCTAAATAATTAAACAGAGACTGATTGATGGAAACGCCATTATTTGAAGCAAAAGCAGTACAAAGACATTTGCGCAAGGCTCCTCGCAAGGTAAGGCTTGTAGCCGATGCTGTACGAGGTGAACGAGTTGACCGTGCACTCACAAAACTTTCTTTTCTCAATAAATCGTCAGCTGTTGATGTAGCCAAAGTGATTAAATCGGCTTCAGCCAATATTCGTGATAAGTTTGAAGAAGAAAGGCTTGACAATGATTTGCTCTTTATAAAAGAAATTTTCGTGGACGAAGGAGTAACGCTGAAGCGAATACAGCCCGCACCACAGGGGCGCGCACACCGCATCAACAAGCGCAGCTGCCACATCACTGTAGTAGTAGCGAAGCGCGAAGAAGAAACTGTAACAGAAGAATAACGAGGTAACCATTGGGACAAAAAACCAATCCTACAGGACTTAGACTTGGAATTATCCGCGGTTGGGACTCCAACTGGTATTCTGAAGAAAACGAGCCGGTAATGCTGCACGAAGATACCAAACTGCGAGAGTACCTTGCAGCGCGTCTTCGTAATGGCGGCTTGTCGAACGTAGTGATCGAGCGTACGCCAAAAAGAATTCTTCTGACCCTGAATACATCACGCCCTGGTGTGATTATCGGTAAAGGCGGTGAGCAGATTGAAATGCTCCGCGAAGAACTTAAGAAGATTACAAACAAGGAAGTTCAGATTAACGTTAGTGAAATCAAGCGTCCTGAACTGGATGCCAGCCTTGTTGCTCAAAATATTGCCCAGCAGCTCGAGGCGCGTGTGTCTTTCAGAAGAGCGATGAAAACTGCTATTTCGTCCGCTATGCGAATGGGTGCAAAGGGTATTAAAATTAAATGTGCCGGAAGGCTTGGTGGCGCTGAAATGGCGCGAACCGAGCAGTATAAAGAAGGCCGTGTGCCTCTGCATACCCTGCGCGCCGAGATTGATTATTCTAAGGCAACTGCCAACACCATTTATGGATCTATCGGTGTGTCTGTGTGGATCTTTAAAGGTGAAGTAATTGGAGATGTAGACCTTGCTCCAAATGCTCAAAGCAAGCAGGATAGTGAACCAACACGCAAGCGTGGCGGGCAGTCGGGCGACAGAAAATCGAGACGATCTTCCAGAAGACGAAGCAGAAATTAATAGAATCGGATCATAACCATGCTAGAACCAAAACGAATCCACAGACGACGCCAGCACAGGGACAAGCTCAAGGGCAACGCCCAGCGCGGACATACGCTATCGTTCGGCAGCTTTGGATTAAAAGCGCTAGAGCCAAAGTTCATTACCTCACGCCAGATTGAAGCGTGCAGAGTTACGATTGCGAGAACCCTTCAGCGTGAAGGAAAAACGTTTATCCGGATTTTTCCGGACCGTCCTATTACCAGCAAGCCTGCTGAAACAAGGATGGGTAAAGGTAAAGGCGCACTCGACCACTTTATCGCTGTTGTAAAGCCCGGCAGAATTTTATTTGAAATTGCCGGCGTAACAGAAGCAAAAGCAAAAGAGGCACTTCGCAGGGCTTCCAACAAGCTGCCAATTAAAACAAAATTTGTAAAGCGTCGTGATTACGACGGACCATAATTGACAGAGGTAAAGGATGAAAGCACACGAACTTAGAGATTTATCACTTACTGAATTGGAAGCCAGGCTGAAGGATGAGAAAGAAGCCCTTACCAACTTCAAATTTAACAAAGCCGTTGCCGGCCAGATCGAGAATCCGGCCCGTATCAAGAATACAAAACGGGAAATTGCCCGGCTGAAAATGATTATTAATGAAAAAATAGGTGCTGAATAACACTATGGCTGAAGCACAAAGATCACAAAGAAGAACCAGAACCGGTCGCGTTGTTAGCAATCGAATGGAAAAAAGTATTACGGTTGCAGTTGATCGACAGATCAAACATCCGATATATGGCAAGTTTATCACCAAAACAACAAAGCTGATGGCTCATGATGAAAATAATGATGCCAACATCGGTGATATCGTACTGATTATGTCGACCCGACCACTTTCCAAGCGCAAGTCATGGCGTTTGGTCGAAATCATCGAAAGAGCAAAATAACATTCAATCACGCAGGTAAAAGCTCATGATTCAAACGCAGTCTGTACTCAATGTTGCTGACAACAGCGGAGCCAAAAAGGTGATGTGTATCAAAGTTTTGGGTGACTCAAAACGAAGGTATGCGCGCATCGGAGATTTGATCTCATGCTCCGTGAAAACAGCTATACCAGGAGGCAACGTAAAAAAAGGGGATGTAGTAAACGCAGTAGTTGTACGAACCAAGAAAGAAATTCGACGTCGCGACGGTAGCTATATCCGTTTTGATGAAAATGCGGCGGTAATTATTAACAAAGAAAAGGAACCTGTTGGAACACGTATTTTTGGACCTGTAGCCAGAGAGCTCAGGGAAAGAAATTTTATGCGTATCGTTTCACTGGCACCCGAAGTACTTTAAATCATAATTGTTATGCCACGTAAGTATAACACACAAAAAAAATTACACGTTAAAAAAAGTGACGAGGTTCTCGTTATAGCCGGAAACGACAAAGGCAAGAAAGGACGTGTTCTGTTTGTTTACCCAAAACGAGAACGTGTTCTTGTAGAAGGTATAAACATGAGAACGCATCATGAAAAGCCAAGTCAGGATAATCCGCAGGGAGGAAGATTGAAGCGAGAAGCAGCCGTCCATATATCGAACGTGATGGTTATTGATCCTACAACCGGCGAACCAAGCAGAATTGGCCGCAAACGAATTGAAGAAGAAGGCGGCGGCCGATGGGTTCGTTATGCAAAAGCAAGTGGCGAAATCATTGATAAATAAATAGTAGAATGGCAGAAGCAAGATTATACACGCATTACAAAAACGAGATCGTAAAGAAACTTACAGAAGAGTTTAAGTACGATAACGTGATGGCCGTGCCCAAACTTCAAAAGATTGTTATCAATGTAGGTGTGGGCAATGCCATTAACGATAGCAAAGAACTCGATACTGTGGTTGAGAACGTTGCCCTGATTACAGGACAGCGGCCGGTTAAAACGAAAGCCAAAAAGTCAATCTCTAATTTTAAGCTCAGAGAAGGAATGCCAATCGGATGCAAGGTAACTCTCAGGGGCAAAATCATGTATGAGTTCATTGATCGCCTCGTAAACCTTGCCCTGCCAAGAACGCGCGACTTTCAGGGAGTACCCAACAAGAGTTTTGATGGTAGAGGAAACTACACCATGGGTATTAAAGAGCATACCATTTTCCCGGAAATTGATGTGGATAAAACCAGTCAGATTCACGGTATGGACATTACCTTCGTAACGAGTGCAGATACGGATGAAGAAGCGTTTACACTTCTGAAGCACTTCGGTATGCCATTCAAGAAATAATAATTCTAAAAGCAACAGATCTAAAATGGCTAAAAAATCCTGGATAGCACGTAACGAAAAAAGAAAAGAAACTGTAGAAAAATACGCTGAAAAGCGAAGACAGCTTAAGGAAGCGGGTGATTATGAAGCATTGCAAAAGCTTCCCCGTAACGCCAGCCCCACAAGGGTTCGAAATCGCTGTTCACTTACCGGACGCTCCAGAGGATATGTGGGCAAATACGGAATCTCACGTATCAAATTCCGGGAATTGGCACTCGAGGGTAAAATCCCAGGCATCCGTAAAGCAAGTTGGTAATAACCGGAGAATTTAATTATGCATAGCGACACAATTTCTGATTATTTAACACGCATAAGAAACGCACAGCAGGCCGGCCATCGCCGGGTTGATATTCCTGCATCCAAACTCAAGCGTGCCATGACTAAAATCCTTGTTGATAAAGGTTACATTAATAAGTTTATCGATATAGAAGATGGCAAACAGGGAGTGTTGAGGCTGTTTCTGAAGTATGATGCTTACGGACAGCCTGTTATTAAAGAGCTGAAAAGGATATCAAAACCGGGCTTGCGCAAGTACAGTTCAAACGAAAATTTGCCTGCATCATACAATGGTTTAGGCATTGTGATTCTCTCTACATCGAAAGGAGTGATGACCGACAAAGAAGCACGTAAACTGAATATGGGCGGAGAAGTACTCTGCTCTGTTTACTAATCCAAAGAATTTAAAGTTATGTCCAGAATAGGCAAGCAGCCAATTCCATTGGCACAGGGAATCGAGTTCAGCATTGGAGCTGACAATGTGATTACCATTAAGGGACAAAAAGGAAGCAGTTCTCTTCATATTCATCCGGAAATTTCCGTTGAGCAAAACGAGAATGAAATAGTTGTAACGAGAAGCAACGATTCGAAAGAGCAGAAGTCGCTTCACGGACTCTATCGCTCTTTGATTTTCAATATGGTTCATGGTGTTTCTGAAGGTTATAAGAAACAGCTCGAAATTATTGGTGTTGGTTACCGGGCTACCTTTACGGGTGATGTTCTGGAACTGAACCTGGGTTTTTCGCACCCAATCTTTTTTGTGCCGCCGGAAGGAATAGAAATCGAAGTGGATACCAAAACCAGAAAGAACCCGATCATCAACATTACGGGAACCGACAAGGAGCTGGTTGGACAGGTAGCCGCCAAAATCCGTTCAATGAGAAAACCGGAGCCTTACAAAGGCAAGGGCGTGCGCTATCTCGACGAGAAGATCAGACGTAAAGCAGGTAAATCAGCAGCTAAATAATATTTGAATAACCAGGCAAATGAGAAAAAACAGAATTAAAACCGAACGCCGCAACAAGATCCGCAGAAGGATCCGTTCTACAATTCGCGGTACTGCAGAGCGTCCGCGCCTGAGTATTTTTAAGAGCAACAAGCATACATATTTGCAGCTTATCAACGATCGCGAGAACCTAACCCTTATGTCTGTTTCAACCAAGTCTGAAAGCTTGCAAAAACAGCTGAAAGATAAGACAGGAGTTGAGGCTGCCAAGGTGGTGGGTCAGGCGCTCGCACAGGCTGCGAAAGATCAGGGAATCGAAAAAGTAGTTTTCGACAGAAGCGGTTATAAATACCACGGAATCGTGAAGGCCGCAGCCGATGCTGCACGCGAAGGTGGATTAGACTTTTAAACAGATTTGAATTATGCCAAAAGTTAGAAGAAAACATAACATACCAGCTGCCAACCTCAATCTTGAAGAGAAACTGGTTCACATCAACCGTGTTTCAAAAGTAGTTAAAGGTGGTAGACGTTTCAGTTTTAATGCGATTGTAGTGGTAGGCAATGGTGAGGGCGTTGTGGGCCATGGTTTGGGAAAGGCCAACGAAGTATCCGATGCAATTCAGAAGGGCTTCGACAACGCCAAGAAAAACCTGATCAAAGTTCCTCTCACCAATACCGGCAGTATCCATCACCCAATTATTGGGAAAGCAGGTGCAGGTAAGGTTTTACTTCGTCCGGCATCTGAAGGTACCGGTGTAATTGCCGGCGGTGCTGTTAAAGCGCTTCTTGATGTTGCAGGTGTACAGAACATCCTCTCAAAGTCGCAAGGATCTTCTAATCCGCATAACATGGTAAAAGCTGCTTTTGAAGCGTTACGCCAGCTTACCGATCCCATCGAAGTTGCACAACGCAGAGGAGTTAGCGTTAGCAAAGTATTTGAAGGTTAACAGAACAGATTTTAAACCGATCAACGATATCATGAAATTACACAGTCTAAAAGCACCGGCTGAGAACAAAAGAAACCGCAAGCGCGTAGGCCGCGGTCAGGGTTCAGGTATGGGCGAGCAGTCAGGGCGAGGCCACAATGGCCAGAAGTCGAGAAGCGGTGCCAAGGTCAAGGCCTGGTTCGAGGGTGGGCAAATGCCACTTCAGCGGCGTATTCCGAAGTTTGGATTCAAAAACCCGTTCCGTACCGAATATCAGGCTATCAATATTCAAAAGCTGGCTGATTTTATTGAAGCCGGCAGACTCCCCGACAGTGTGACCGTACAAAATCTTATTGATGAAGGTTTGGTACACAAAAATAGAAAAGTGAAACTGCTCGGTTCGGGTGAAATTGATAAGAAAGTAACAGTCGAAGCCCATGCTTGCAGCAAGTCTGCCAAAGAAAAGATTGAAAAGGCAGGTGGTTCGGTAACTATCATTGCATAAACCCAATTACAGACCCTCAGCTGATTTTTACGAATGAGTTTAATAGAAAACTTTAGAAACATATTTAAAATCGAGGACCTGAGAGACCGTATCCTTTATGTGGTCGGTGTGCTCATGGTTTATCGAATTGGTAGTTATGTTACAATGCCGGGTGTGGATGCCAGCTTCCTAACCAGCCCCGACCGTGACGCCTCCGATTTATTGGGTCTTTTCGACCTTTTTGTGGGTGGTGCATTTTCACGTGCCGGTGTATTTGCGCTTGGTATCATGCCCTACATTACAGCTGCCATTATCATCCAGCTGATGGGCGCGGCCGTGCCTTACTTCCAAAAGCTTCAGCGCGAGGGAGAAGAAGGGCGTCGTAAAATTAACAGGTTAACTCGTTATGGAACCGTTGGTATAACGGCTGTTCAAGCGATCGGGTTTGGAATAAACCTGCTTGCAACATCGCCGGATGCGATTGTTGTCAGTAACGTGGCTTTTATTCTTACCTGTATAATTGTACTTACAGCAGGTACAACATTTGTAATGTGGCTTGGTGAACGGATTACAGACAGGGGTATCGGTAACGGTATTTCCATACTGATTATGATCGGTATTATAGCTGTGTTACCAACGAATTTGATGAACGAAATCCAGACTACCGCAAATGCGATTATCATTATCGTTGAACTGGCCGGACTGATCCTGGTAATTGCATCGTGTGTGCTTCTTACTCAGGGTACCAGAAAAATTCCGGTTCAGTATGCAAAGCGTGTTGTTGGCCGTAAGGTTTATGGCGGAACAACTCAGTACCTCCCTCTGCGGGTAAACGCTGCAGGTGTGATGCCGATTATTTTTGCTCAGTCGATTATGTTTATCCCGAGCACCATCGGAACATTCTTCCCCGAAAATGAAACGGTGCAGTGGATGACGGCCTGGTCGGCCGACTTTACCGGAGTTACATACTCCATTGTATTCTTCTTCATCTGTATGTTCTTCACCTTCTTTTACACGGCTATTGCCGTTAATCCGAGGGAGATGGCGGATACAATGAAGAGGCAGGGTGGCTTTATACCCGGAGTACGGCCCGGTAAGCAAACGGTAGAGTTTATTGACAATATTCTGACGAAGATCACTCTTCCGGGATCCATCTTCCTGTCGTTCGTGGCCATTTTGCCGGCCATTGTGGCAAGGATGGGTGTAACGCCTGGTTTTGCACTTTTCTATGGAGGAACCAGCCTTTTGATTATTGTGGGTGTGGCACTCGATACACTGCAGCAGATCGAAAGCCACCTGATGATGCGTCATTACGATGGATTTATGAAATCGGGCAAGATTAAAGGCAGAAGACGGGCCTGATGATTTTTCTGAAGAGCGAATCCGAAATTGAGAAAATGCGTACTGCTGCTCAATTGGTTTCAAAAACACTGGCCGAAGTTGCGAAAGAAATTAAGCCGGGTGTAGAAACAGGAAAGCTCGACAGAATTGCAGAAGATTTTATTGTTAAGCACAGTGCCCGCCCGGCTTTTAAAGGGTATGGGGGAGGACAAAATCCTTTTCCAGCAACATTGTGTATTTCCGTGAACGACGAGGTTGTTCACGGTATTCCGGGAAGCCGGAAACTTACTGAAGGTGACATTGTCTCTGTTGATTGCGGTGTTGAAAAAGACGGTTACTTCGGTGACCACGCTTACACCTTTATGGTGGGGGATGTTTCTGAGGATGACAAACGTCTTTTGAAAACCACGCTCGAATCGCTTTACAAGGGAATCGAGCAAACCGTTCACGGAAATAAGATTGGCGACATCGGCTCTGCCATCCAAAAGCATTGTGAGAAGCGGGGCTACGGAGTTGTCAGAGATCTTGTGGGGCACGGTATTGGTAAAAACATGCATGAAGACCCATCCGTGCCGAATTATGGAAGGCCGGGCAGAGGAGAAAGGCTCAGAACAGGAATGACCCTTGCGATTGAGCCTATGATTACTCGCGGTTCATGGAAAGTAAAAACACTTTCCGACGGATGGACCATTGTAACTGCCGATGGATCGAACGCAGCTCATTTTGAGCACGATGTTGTAGTTAGAGAAGGAGAAGCTGAAATTCTCAGTACTTTTGATTATATTACTGAGATCACCAAAAATGAAATTTTAGAAACCCAATAGTGCATTATGGCCAAGCAAGAGCCAATAAAGCAAGACGGAAAAATCTTAGAAGCATTGCCAAACGCGCAATTCCGCGTTGAGTTGGACAACGGACATGAAATTCTTGCTCATGTTTCCGGTAAAATGAGAATGTATTATATCAAAATATTACCGGGCGATAGAGTTCAGGTTGAAATGTCGCCCTACGATTTGACGAAAGGAAGAATAACGTACCGATACAAGTAAACAAGGATTTATCATGAAGACACGATCATCAGTTAAAAAAAGAAGCTCGGATGATAAAATAGTGCGCCGTAAGGGTCGCATCTATGTAATTAACAAGAAAAATCCGCGGCATAAGCAGCGACAAGGATAATTTACAGGAATTGATTTATGGCACGAATCGCAGGTGTTGATTTACCGAAACAAAAAAGAGGCATCATAGGCCTTACCTACATCTTTGGGATCGGAAGAACCGTATCCGGAAAAATTCTGGACCAGGCCGGTATCGATCACAATACAAAGGTTAGCGACTGGAATGAGGAAGAAGTTGCCGCACTTCGTCAAATTATTGATAACGAGCTGAAGGTAGAAGGTGCACTGCGCACCGAAATTAACGGCAATATTCGAAGGTTAATTGAAACGGGAAGCTATCGCGGTGTGCGCCACAGGAAAGGCCTGCCAGTTAGAGGCCAGCGAACGCAAACCAATGCCCGTACTCGTAAAGGCAAAAGACGAACTGTTGCCGGTAAAAAGAAAGCACCGAAATAACATTTATTTAAGGTTTATATAATCATGGCTAAAAAGCAACGAAGAGGTGCGGCGGATAAAGCTGCCAAAAAGAAAAGAAAAAAGCAGGTTGCCGATCCCAACGGCATGGCATTTGTTAAAGCCACTTTTAACAATGTACTGGTTAGCGTAACAGATGCCAATGGCAATGTGCTTTCGTGGTCATCATCCGGTAAAGAAGGATTTAAAGGCTCCAGGAAAAACACTCCCTATGCTGCACAACTAAGCGCTGAAACTGCAGCAAAAGCAGCTTACGAAATGGGGCTTCGAAAGGTGAAAGTGTTTGTGAAAGGGCCGGGCTCAGGAAGGGAAGCTGCGGTTCGTGCACTTGCAACCAGCGGGCTCGAAGTAACCACTATCATGGACAGAACGCCCATCCCGCATAACGGTTGTCGCCCACCAAAACGAAGAAGAGTATAATTTTAAACGCATAAGTACATGGCACGATACAGAGGTCCAAAACAAAAAGTAGCAAGACGATTTAAGGAGCCGATTTTTGGCCCGAGCAGCGCTCTTGAAAGAAAACCGTACGGCCCGGGTCAGCACGGACGAAGCCGCTTTACACGTAAATCGGAATACGCGATTCAGCTGGATGAAAAGCAGAAAGCGAAGTATACGTATGGCTTGCTCGAAAAACAGTTCAGAAACCTCTATGAGAAAGCTACCCGATCGGATGGGGTAACGGGTGAGGTTCTCCTTCAACTGCTCGAATCCCGTCTCGATAATGTTGTGTTTCGTCTCGGTTTTGCCAGGACAAGACGACAGGCGCGTCAGCTTGTGTCTCACAAGCATATTGTTGTAAATGGGCAAGTGGTTAATATTCCGTCTTTTCAGGTTAAGCCCGGTGATGTAGTCACAGTTCGACCAAAATCACGCAACCTTGATTTAATCAACGAATCGCTCGACAGCTATTCTACCAGCAAATACAAATGGCTTGAGACCGATAAGAAATCCAAGACAGGGAAATTTCTGAACATGCCGCTGATGGAAGAGATTCCTGAGAACATCAACGTTCAGTTGATTATCGAGCTTTACTCTAAATAATTTTTTTCAATCTAGTATTTTTTCAATCATTCAGCTATGAACAGCTACAGCCTACAAATGCCCGAAATTCTTGAAGTTGCAAAAGAATCCGAAAATTACGGAACATTCATTCTTCAGCCTTTAGAAAGAGGTTTTGGAGTAACGATCGGTAATTCTTTTCGCAGAGTACTGCTTTCTTCACTGCCTGGTCTCGCTATTACCGCAGTTAAAATTAACGGCGTTGATCATGAATACTCCAGTATCGACGGTGTTAAAGAAGACGTTTACGAAATCATTCTAAACCTTAAACAGGTGCGCTTCAAGCAGGTTGAACAAAGCGGCGGGGTTATCAACCTTAGCAAGAAGGGTCCGGGTAACTTTACAGGTAAAGACATCGACGATGCAACTGCAGACTTTGATGTGCTTAATCCCGATTTAATCATTGCCACGCTCTCAGAAGATGTTGAACTTGAAATTGAACTAAGAGTGGGCCGTGGCCGGGGTTATGTACCGGCAGAGGAGATGGCATCCGATTTCGAAGATGACATCAACCTTCTTCCTATCGACGCTATCTTCACCCCAATAAAATCAGTTCAATTTGAGGTTGAGAATGTTCGTGTAGGACAAAGAACCGACTACGAAAAGCTGGTTCTGAATGTCACAACCGATGGATCTCTGAATGCCAAGGAAGCATTAACTATTTCCGGTAAAATTCTCAAAGAGCATATTGAGAAGTTTATTACCGAGAAAATTGAAGAGCCGTTTACTCAGGAAGAGGAAGAGGTCGACGCTGAGAAGCAACGCATTGCCAGTCTGCTAAAGACAAGTATCGAAGACCTGAACCTGAGTGTGAGGGCATATAATTGCCTCAAGTCTGCAAACATAAATAATATTGCAGAGCTTGTTGCCAGAGAAGAGCAGGATTTGCTCAAGTTCAGAAATTTTGGGAAAAAGTCACTTTCTGAACTGATTGAAGTAATTGAAGAAAAGAACTTGGAATTTGGAATGGATGTTTCCAAATATCTGGACAAATAAGAGGAAATTAGATCATGCGTCACCAGGTTAAAGGAAGAAAATTAGGCAGAACCACTCCGCACAGAAAAGCGACAATGCAGGCATTGAGCGTTGCTTTGATTAAGGAGAAGCGTATTAATACAACTCTGCCAAAGGCGAAAGAGCTTCGAACGTTTATCGAGCCGATCATCACGAAGGCCAAAACGGATACGACCCACAACAGAAGGCAGGTATTTGCCAGGCTCCGCGACAAGTACGCGGTTACCGAGCTTTTTGATACCATTATTCCTGAAGTGGGAGACCGTCCCGGTGGTTATACGCGGGTAATCCGTACAACAACACGGCTGGGTGATGCCGCACAAATGGCTATGATAGAGCTGGTTGACTTCAACGATGTACAGCCTGAGAAGAGGGAAGCGAAGAAGAAGCGCACAAGGCGTGCAGGTAAGTCGAGCAAACCGGTTACTGAAGAAGCTCCTAAAGAAGAGAAGAAAAAGGCTGAGAAGAAAGAAGAAAAAGCCGAAGCCAAAGTTGATACCACAGAAGAAGAGGTGAAAACCGAGGCGAAAGCTGAAGTTGCCGAGGAAGAGGTAAAGGCTGAAGCTAAAGCGGAAGCACTTGAAGAAGATGTAAAAACTGAACCGGCCGCAGAGGTTGAAGCTGAAGAAACGGCAGATAAAAAAGCCGAGGCTAAAGATGAGCCTAAAAAAGCTGAATCAGCCGACAAAACAGAAGCTTCTGAAAGTAAAGAAGACTCTTCTGACGACACATCTGAAGAGAAGAAATAAATTCTCAAAATAGTTTTTGAAATAAAGGTTGACTTTCGTCAGACTTTCTTCTTATATTGAAAATCTGTCACGGAATTCGTGGCGGATAAAATGTTCTTTATCATATTGAAGTAATAACCAGATTGTTTGATGGGCTGGGGGCAAGACTTTTCTTAGAAAGATGTATAGATTTACAATGGAGAGTTTGATCCTGGCTCAGGACGAACGCTGG
>PWWL01000079.1 GCA_003561515.1 Balneolaceae bacterium | reverse complement strand
CTAACTCTACGAAGATGAAAGATCTTATTATGTCTACTATCCCAAAAAAATCTACTATACTTATTCGGTTTATGGTAGGGTTCTATTTTCTTGCGGGCGGCATTTTAAAGTTATACATGCCCGGCCTTCAGGATACCGGATTTTTTCAGGGCGTGGCATTTGCTTCTGCCGGTAATATCGCCCTGACAATTTCCATTTTTGAAGCGCTTTGCGGATTCTTAATCGTAGTAGGGCTGTTTACAAAGGTTGCTGTAATTCCTCTTATCTTAACAATCGGAATTACCTTTTTTGCGGGTAAGGTGCCAATTATGGCAGAAGAAGGTTTCTTTTTGATGGCCCACCTCTCGAGAATCGATTTCACCATGGCACTGGGATGCATCTATTTATTGATTAACGGGTCCGGAATCTTATCTCTTGATTATAAGATGTCGAATCAATCGTTGATGTCGGATAGCTTCGACAAGTAACAGATTTTTAATCCCCTGATTTTCTGCATCAGATATCCTTAAAATCAGGGGAATCCCCACACCGTTTTTAAGGGATTGATTGTATCATTCCATAAACGAAACGTGTGGAGGAGATTATGTCCAGTAGCAGAAGTTTACCAGCAGAGAGACTATACGAAAAGTGCGTTTTTCAGGATTTCAGCTTTGAAAGTACCGATGAGCTGAATAATGACAATTACTCCTTTCTGGGACAGGATCGGGCACGGGCCGCAGCCGATTTCGGGTTGCGTATGAAGCAGGAGGGTTACAACATTTTTGCACTGGGCCCGGATGAGGTAGACAAAAAAACACTTCTTGAAACCCTTGTAAAGGAAGAAGCACAAAGTAACAGCGTACCGGACGACTGGGTTTATGTCTGTAATTTTGAAGACGAACAAAAACCAGTAGCCCTGCGATTAAAACAAGGTGATGCAATTCGTTTCCGGGATATGATGAATAGCCTTGCCGGCGATTTGACAAATGTTCTTACAAGTGTTTTTGAAAGTGAGGAGTATCAAAACAGGCGGCAGGTTATTGAAGAAAAGATGAGCCGCAAAGAGCATGAAGAATTTTCTGAAATCCAGGCAGAAGCGGAGAAGAAAGGCCTTTCCATACTAAAAACACCGATGGGGTATTCGGTGTCTCCCGTTAAAAACGGCCAGGTGATGAGTATGGACGACATCAAAAAAATGTCGGACAAAGAGAGGCAAGAGCTTGAGAAAGAAGTGCGTGCCCTTCAAAAAGAACTGCAGAAAATACTGCGGCAGATGCCAGAGCGGCAGCGACTCATTTCAAGAGAAAGAGAAAAGCTGAACAGGGAGTTTACTGAATATGCCGTGAAAGGGCTCATCGAGGAAGTTCGCAGAGATTTTGAACACGATAGCGGAGTTCAGAGATACCTGGTGCAGGCTAAAAATGATATCATAGACCGTGCAGAAGATATTCTAAACCCCGGAAAAGGCAATCCCTTTATGCAGGCGGTTTCGGGGATGCCTGATCACAAAACCAAGCCATCCGATCATCCGGTTCTCTGGCGCTATACGGTGAACGTAATGGTGAATAATTCCAATATGGACGGTGCTCCTGTGATCTATGAAGATCATCCAATTTATAACAACCTTATAGGCCGCATCGAACATGAATCTGAAATGGGTGCCCTCACAACCGACTTTACCTATCTGAAGCCGGGATCATTGCACAAAGCCAATGGAGGATTTCTCATTATCGATGCTTTGCGGGTTCTAACGCAGCCATTTGCATGGGATGGGCTAAAACGAGCCTTGATTAGCGGTAAACTGAAAATAGAATCACCGGGAGATATGTACGGCTGGCACAGTACCCGCTCACTCGAACCGGCACCGATTGATCTTAACCTGAAGGTGATTCTGCTTGGAAGCCGAATGCTTTACTACCTGCTATGTGCATTTGATGAAGATTTTCAAAATTTATTCAAGGTTGAAGTGGATTTTGATGATGAGACAGAACGCAGTGCGGAATCGCAAAAAATGTATGCTTATATGATAGCCGGCCTGCTTAAAAAAAATGGGCTTCAACCCATGACAGTGAATGCGGTAAGCCGGGTTATTGAGCATACTTCAAGAATGGCCAGAGACAGCGAAAAGCTCACCACCAAGACCCGGGATATTGTGAAACTGCTGCAGGAGGCAGACTATTGGAGCAGGGATCAAGGTGAAGAAATAACAGACGCAGATTCAGTTCAAAAAGCTATTGATCAGCTT
This sequence comes from Balneolaceae bacterium, assembly GCA_003561515.1. GTDB lineage: Bacteria > Bacteroidota > Rhodothermia > Balneolales > Balneolaceae > Rhodohalobacter. The sequence goes on along the minus strand of PWWL01000079.1, from coordinate 2,044 downwards.
CTATACAGGTCGGGACGATTGAGGGATAAGTACCGGGAAGAGATTATCCGAAAAACTATTTTTATTGATACGGATGGATCTGCAACCGGGCAGGTGAACGGATTGTCAGTTATCGCTCTTGGCAATACCATATTTTCTCACCCATCACGAATTACTGCCCGTGTGAGGCTGGGTAAGGGTGAAGTAATCAATATTGAAAGAGAAGTTGAGATGAGCGGCCCCATCCATTCGAAGGGTGTTCTGATTCTGTCAGCATTTATAGGTGCCAGATACGCAATGGAGTATCCTCTTTCGCTCTCTGCGAGCCTGGTGTTCGAACAGTCGTATGGAGGTGTGGAAGGCGATAGCGCTTCAACCGCGGAGCTCTACGCATTGTTATCTGCAATTGGCGAGATACCGATCAAGCAATCGATTGCGGTTACAGGTTCTGTTAACCAGCATGGTGAAGTGCAGCCAATAGGGGGTGTAAACGAAAAAATCGAAGGATTTTTCGACATTTGCGAAAAACGCGGGTTAACCGGAAGCCAGGGAGTGATAATTCCCGAAGCCAATGTAAAAAACCTCATGCTCGCTGAAGATGTGGTTGAAGCGGTTCGAAAGGGGGTATTTCACATTTATCCCGTAAAATCCATCGATGAAGGAATGCAGCTACTAACCGGCATGGAGATGGGAGTCAGGGATAGCGACGGAAAGTATCCCGAGGGTTCAATCAACGCCATGATAGAAGCAAAATTGAAGAGATTCGCGTCAATTCAACAAAAATTTACCGGCAGGGACAATCATTCATCGGTAGAAAAAAAGGAGGTATCGTGATGCACCTTTCCTCAATCCTGATAGCGGTTGATTCCGTAGCCGGATCACGATCTGTGATGCAGATTGCTTCAGAGTTGGCTTATCGGTCGGACGCCGAACTTAATGCGGTTTTTGTGGAAGAGGATGAATGGTATAAAGCCAGCAGCGTCAGTTTTACACTTCAGGTAAGCAGTTATACGGGCGAGGTATTACCGTTCGATGAAGCTGAACTATCGGAGCAGACAAAAGCTCATAGTAAACTTCTCGAGCATATGCTTGTTAGTACCGGGCAGAATATGAATATTCGCTGCAGCTACCATACGGCGAGAGGTTCGGTAATTCAGGAGCTTATGCTTGCTTCTGAAAACAAAGACATGATCATCATCGGCAGAAATCGAATGCCCGACGGGAGATCTGTCAAAATTGGCCGAACGGCAAGATTAATGGTTGAAAATTGTGAAAAACCGGTTCTTCTGTGGAATGGCAAACCGCAGTGGCCGCTGATTGTATCTGGTATTGTTCAGGGACGCGATTCAAAAAATTATGTGGATGAATGGACAACAGGAATGGGCAGAATCCTAAACAGAAAAACCGAGTTGATTCACTCAGATGAAACTTTGGAGGATTTCACTCCTCAAAAACTGGCTGAAGATAAAAACAGGCTGATTATTATTAAGAGAACCCGAGACGACAAAGGCATCTCGAGTGTTGTACCGGATATGTTTCCGAATTCAGTATTACTCCTTTAGCTGGTAACCGCTCAAGGCACCTAACTCGATTAGGAGAATTCATTCTTATCCGAAATGCGGCAGGTAGGTTTGACAGTTCATTCAGAGCACAAAACATCCTCACAGAGTGTGCTTTGCAGTAAGATGTTGTAGTCACATAAACGGGCCTTGCTCCGGTGCGATACGGGTATGATGAAAATGGATGTATAACATACCAGCTTCTGAAACATTCGAGCTATTTCTCATTAAGATTATTAACAAGCGAGGGGGATGATCAGCGATCTTCCACTTTTATGTAATCGCGCTTGGTATGGCCAACGTAAATCTGACGCGGCCGGGAAATCGGCTCGTTATTATCCCGCATTTCCTTCCACTGGGCAATCCATCCGGGAAGCCTTCCCAGGGCGAACATCACTGTAAACATCTCGGTAGGTATACCGATGGCCCTGTAGAGTATTCCGGAATAAAAATCTACGTTAGGATATAGCTTGCGTTCCACAAAATAACTGTCGTTTAGTGCAACT
>PWWL01000114.1 GCA_003561515.1 Balneolaceae bacterium | reverse complement strand
TTAATAAGTAACATTGAAGCGTCTGTAGCGAAGCGAAAGTCCTTCAATCGTTACGAGTTCGTTGGCAAATAGACGCTTAAAGGACCTACGGACGTTTTAAGGTCTTTTAACCACTAAACGCGTTCATAAATCATCAATCAGAGATCTTCATCCGCTTCTCACAGGCAGCGTAACCGTAAAAATGGCTCCTCCTTTTTGGGAGTTCTTGGCCGTTATGGTGCCGCCGTGCTTTTCAACAATATCCCTGCAGATTGAAAGGCCGAGCCCCAGGCCGAATTTCACATCGCTCTTTTTCGTGCTGTAAGAAGATTCGAAGATTTTTTCCAGATTCTCTTCTTTAATCCCCGGCCCGGAATCCTGGATGGTTACCCAGATGTGTTTATCATCGTTGTTGCAGCGAATTTCAAGGCTTCCGTTCTTGCCCATTGCATCGGCTGCATTCAGTATGATGTTTGTCCAAACCTGGTTCAGGGCTGCCGGATTAACCCGAGTTAGCGGAATTTCCTCAAGATCGATTTCAATATCGTAGTATTTGATCCGATTGCTGGTAAGCTGCAGCGTGTCGTGTATACCCTCCCTGATATCAATCATTTCCCAGGCCTGATCACTGTCGCTCCTGCTGTAGCTCTTCAGGCTCTGAACCATTCCCGATATCCTGTTACCGGCAGACTCTATGTTTTGAAGCATTTTGCCCATTTCGAAGTAGTTCAGATAGAAGTTAAGCGACTCATCATTTTCCGGTCGTACTTCTTCAAGAAGATCCACAAGGTCGTCGGGGAATTGAGCAAGCAGTCGCAGCTGCTGCTTTCTGGCTACGCTGAATCTCTTTTCAAGGTTTTTGGCCTTTTCACGCAAAACCTGTGTATCGGGATATCCGGTTTTTTTACCCGCATCGTAGCACTTTTTCGCAACTGACATTCGCTCGGAGCCATCATCCTGCCAGTCAATAAAGCCGTTAATTCTCTTCACCAGGGTTTCAGTTGATCGCAAAAGAGCAGCAGCAGGGTTGTTTACTTCGTGAGCAAATCCGGCCACCAGCATTCCCAGGGTCGACATCTTTTCCTGGTAAATAAGCTGATCTTGCATCGCTTTTAGTTCATTATAGGCATGGTTAAGCTCATCTTGTTCTTCTAAAAGCTGTTGGTTTAATGAATCGAGCTTAATTTGAAGAATGATGGTTTCCCTGAAGCGCTCCAGCAGGTTGGCAAGGATTAATTCGTCAATGAACTCACTGATTCGCTCATTTTCTTTTAGGAGCTCTTTAATATCAGACTCGGGTATTTTTAGCAGGCTAACAGGTTCAAGTGTAACTGCTTTCGTGAGTGATGGCTGACCGGTAGTGTAAGCAATAATACCGATGATGGCTCCCGAAGTAAGCTCGAGAATGGGAAAATCCGTTCCGGTTTGAGGCTTCCTCTTGGAAAGTTGAACGCGGCCATCGAGCAGGATATAAATGTTGCTGAGTTCTTCTCCCTCGGTAAATATTACATGCCCCTTATCAAGCTTTACCAGGAATCGGTCATCTTCACCGGTATCTGCAATTGTACGCTGTATCATCTCAGTGACATAGGTACGGTCTTCCAGCCATTTTGAGCCAAGCTTGAATTTCATAACGTTATGAGTCGGTTATACCTTTGCCTTTTCGGAGTTCATCTGCAATGCGTTCACTGTCAAGTATGTGCATAAAAGCCATAGGGTTTTCTACGTTTTCAAGAACATAATCTGTAAGCAGGTTTTTGGTGATATCTACCAAATCCTGCTTATTCCAGGGTTTGGCGATGTAATGCTTGAGATCAGCTTCATTAACTGCACGCACCGTTTCTTCGAGGCCTGCCTGGCCGGTAATAAGTACTTTACGGGTATGTTCTGTGTCGGGATTCTTTTGCATTTCAACCATCAATTCCACTCCATTCTGGCCGGGTAAAACGTGGTCGCACAAAATCAAACCTATTTCTCCGCCTTCGTCTAAAATCTCATTTATTAGCTCTCTCGCGTCTTCAGCAGTATCTGCAATTTCCACTGGGAATGTTTCCTCAAAATCTGAGATGTCGCGAACAATTGCATCCAATACTTCAGGTTCGTCCTCAACAACTAAAATGTAAATCTGTTTATCCATGATATTCTCCTATTAAATAATGAACGGCCAATAAATAGCCGCAAGTAACAATACAAGCAACAAGCCAACCAATCCTATGATCAAGCCGGCAACGATCATGTCTTTTGTTTTGATAATACCGGTACTAACCGCTATTGCATTCGGCGGCGTGGAAATCGGGAGTACCATTGCAAAACTTGCCGACAAGGCTATTACAAGGCCAATCATCAGCATGCCGAATACTCCGTCAAGAATGCCCGCCGTTGCCAGCGAGAGGGCCAGCGGAATAAGCAGCGAAGCGGTAACGGTGTTTGAGAGAAAATTTGACATCATCAGGGCTACAATCCCAAATACCACAAGTACCATGATGTACGAAAGCTGATCCCAGGAAATGCCGCCAACCATCCATTCGGCAAGGCCGGTTTCCTTCATGGAGATTCCAAGTGCGATACCGCCTGCTATCAGCCAGAGCACCTCCCACGGCAGTTTTCGGATATCCTGCTTATTAATGGCTGAGGTAAGCGTGAGCACCGCAATCGGGAAAAGTGCAACAATACTGCTTCGTACTCCATGCAACCCCTCCGTTACCCACATAAGCACCGTTATTCCAAAAGTGATATAAAGAATCCAGGCATGGGTTGATGTCTTCATTTTTGCATCCAATACCATCGTAACAACATCGGCCTGAGGTGGATAAAGCCACAGAAGTACACGCCATGCAATAAAAAGCATGACCAGTGCGAGCGGTGTTGCGTAAAGCATCCAGCTGCTAAAGGCCACATCTACCCCCTGCTGGTTGAGGGCACCAATTACCACAGCGTTGGGAGGAGTGCCGATGGGGGTGGCGATTCCGCCGATGTTTGCCGCGAATGGCACGGAAAGCGCAATCCCGATTCGGGCAGGGTCTCCTGGATCCATTCTTGCAATGATCGGGATGATGACGGTTACCATCATCGCCGTGGTGGCTGTATTGCTCATAAATGCGGAAAGAGCAGCAGTGACAGCCATCAATCCAAACATGATGTAGGCCGTTCGGTCACCAAATGGACGAAGCAGAATCCGCGTCAGGTTCTTGTCAAAATCGTACTTCACCGAAGCATCAGCCAGCACAAACCCGCCCAGAAATAGAATGATGATAGGGTCGGCAAGCGTGGCAATAAACCGGGTATACGATTCCGGTTCATATCCAGCAATGCCGCTGTAATCGATGATACCTTCGGTGCTCAGCAGAATAACCTGCGAAAAGATGACCAGGATGGAGGTGGAGTAGATGGGTATCGCTTCAAACATCCAGAAGATAGCCGCCATAAGGAAAATACTCATGGCAAAATGCCCTGCCAGCGAAAGACCCGGAAAGTTGATCACCAGGGGTATCAAAAAACCAATCAGCCCGAGAATGATACCGGCCAGTTTTGTTTTCGTCATAAAATGCCCGCCCAGATTAAATTTGGTATCTTAAAATTACAGAATGTTAGCTCAATAAATAAGTAGAATATGTCTCTCTGATTACCCGATCAGAGATTTTTGAGCTCAAATCTGAAGGACAAACCAGATCAGAGATCTTTCCCTTTCTCCAATTCTGCATTCACCCGGGGAATGGTTAATTTTCACAGAATTTTAATAACAGATTCCGATTAAATGTCGAGCAGGAATCTCCCCTCCTTTCCAAGTCTCTTTTGATCCCGAGACTTCGGTGGAGGGGCCGGGCCTGCCTGTGCCGAGGCTTCGGCAGACAGGGGTGGTTCTCGCAGTTATTTCGATAGGTAAATTTAAAAGTTAACTTTAACCCGATTTCAGAGGTTCTTTTTAGTTGCAGCGATTTCAAACAAATACACCAAACAAAATCAGGTTTAAACGAATTATCAATGCCTGAACCAAATCAAATGCCGCCCATCGCCGCCATCGCCACCCCGATCGGGGAAGGCGGAATAGCCGTAATCCGAGTTTCGGGGAAGGGAGCGATAGAAAGGGTTCAGCAGTGCTTCCAGGGCAAAGACCTGTCCGGGGCCGGAAGTCACACAGTCCATTTTGGAAGAATCGTAAAGAAAGATGGCCGCACGGTTGATGAGGTGCTGGCCACGGTTTTCCGGGCACCTCGCTCATACACCGGCGAAGATACCGTCGAAATCTCCTGCCACGGCGGGGTACTTGTGACCCAGGCCGTGCTCGAAACCATCCTTGAGCAGGGAG
>PWWL01000332.1 GCA_003561515.1 Balneolaceae bacterium | reverse complement strand
GCCATCAAATCCCCCACATTCAGGTTGCACCCGTTGGAGGTGTGATGCGCCAGCTGCTGGGCAATACTCCAGTAGAGATGGCGGAAGCTGGTGCGACAAATTACAGTTTCTTCTGCGCCAGCATCCGGTTGAATGGCCGCTTCCAGCTGAATATCAAAACTCTTCTCACCATCCGTTTGCAGGTATTTCAGCGGCTGGGGATCCTGCTCCGGCCCCTTCACCCGAAACGGCTCAAGTGCCTCCAGCGGCACAATCCACGGGGAAATGGATGATGCAAAACTCTTACCCAGGAACGGGCCTAACGGCTGATATTCCCACTTTTGAATGTCGCGCGCCGACCAGTCGTTGAACAGCAGAAGCCCGAAGATGTACTCTTCTGCCCGTTCTGCCGGCACCGGTTCACCAAGCTTCGATTCCCTGCCGATCACAAAAGCCATTTCCAGTTCGAAATCGAGCCGCTCTGTCGGGCCAAATTCAGGCTGATTCTTTCCATCCGGCACGATTTGACCTTCGGGGCGTCGGATTTCCGTTCCCGAAACCACAATCGAAGAAGCCCGGCCATGGTATGCCACAGGCAGGTGCTTCCAATTCGGCAACAGTGCATTTTGCGGATCACGGAACATCTTGCCCACATTGGTGGCATGCTCCAGGCTGGAGTAGAAATCGGTGTAATCGCCAATCTGCACAGGTAGATGCATGGTTACAGCAGACTTCTCTTCCATGATCCCTTCAATTTTCACCAGAACCGAATGCTCATCACACAGAGCTTCCTGAACCACCTCACGGATCCGCGCTGTTACAGGCTTGCCCAGGGCAATCAACCCATTCAGAGAATCAGATTCCAATACAGTGTGATCAAACTCAACTTCTTCAAACAGGCCTTCATCCGCCGCCGCTGCCAGGTCAAGCACCTTATCACCTATAGCCATTCCGGCACGCTTCCCTTTCCCGGGTGCGGAAAAAATCCCGAACGGCAGGTTATGGATCGAAAAATCCGAATCGGGCGGAATATCGAGCCAGGAAGTTAGATTGGGCATTTTGGTTTGATTGAATTTTAAATTGAGGCCAGAATACTCCCCTCCTTTCCAAGGAGGGGCTGGGGGTGGTTCGTCTGGAATAAATACCTGATAACTAATTACCAAATAGAACAACGCTTCGTTTTCCAACCACCCCTGTCCCCTCCTTCATAAGGAGGGGAACTTCATAGTTGAAATTTTCCCCGCATTACTCCTCAATCCACGACCGATAATACTCCCCGTCATCGATCTTCAGGGCGTTTTCGGTGACCATCAGCGGTTTAAAGGTATCGACCATTACTGCGAGTTCGTTGGTTTCTTTTTTGCCGATGCTGCCTTCGTAGGCGCCGGGATGCGGTCCGTGCGGAATGCCGGCCGGGTGCAGGGTGAGATGTCCCACCTCCACGTGACTGCGGCTCATAAAATTGCCATCCACATAATATAGCACCTCGTCGGAGTCAACATTGGAATGGTTGTAGGGCGCAGGAATCGCTTTCGGGTGGTAGTCATACATGCGCGGACAGAACGAACAGACCACAAACGCCGATGTTTCAAACATCTGGTGTACCGGAGGCGGCTGATGGACGCGACCTGTAATCGGTTCAAAATCGTGGATCGATATTCCGTAGGGGAAATTATATCCATCCCAGCCCACCACATCAAACGGATGAGAAGCGTACACCAGCTCGTGCATCATTCCCATTTTTTTGATCTTCATCCGGAAATCACCCTTCTCGTCGCATGTTTCGAGGTTTTGAGGGAGTTTGTAATCCCTCTCACAATAGGGTGAACTCTCACGAAGCTGTCCGAACCAGTTGCGATATCTCTTGGGTGTAAAGAGCGGGAAATTTGACTCGGTAATCAGCAGGCGGTTGTCTTCATCCTTAAAATCGATCTGGTAGATTACCCCGCGCGGAATAAGCAAATAATCGCCGTATTCAAACTCAATGTTACCGAACATGGTGCGGAGGGTACCCTCCCCTTTGTGGATAAAAATGAGCTCATCGGCCTCCGAGTTTTTATAAAAATAATCCTTCATCGACTTTCTCGGAGCGGCAAGAATCAGCGTCACATCCGAATTGGTGAGGATCGGTTCGCGCGCCTCGAGGAAATCATCTTTGGGCTTTATATCCAGCCCCTTCAGAAGCCGGGCAGTAAGGTTGTTCTGCACGGCAATTTTCGGGGAAACATCCACGGGATCATTCACTTCCTTAACCAGCGTTGGCGGATGGCAGTGATATAAAATAGATGACATTCCGTCGAAACCGATGGTTCCGAATACCTGCTCATGGTAGAGCTCACCATCGGGCTTACGAAACTGCGTGTGCCTTTTGGGTGGTATTTTTCCGAGTTTATGATATATTGGCATACGTTAACCGGTTTATGAACATTTGTTCACCTAATATAGAAGTTGAGTTGTGAATTTCAAATTTTCTATCAGGGTAAAATCAATGTTTCACAATGAATTCCCCTCCTTTCCAAGCAGGGGTTAGGGGTGTTTAAGTAAAGGCTGCAACTATGAAAATATAACAGAATCAGTATCAACGCTCGGAAGGAACCACCCCCGGCCCCTCCTTGAGAAGGAGGGGAGTGCCTTAGCCTATTTAAGGAACGAGCCAATATTCAGAGCCCATGTCTAAAAACCACTCACCACGCAAAAAGCAGTTCCTTGATGAATCCCTGAAAATGATCCACGAAAAGGGGTACAAGGCCACCACCATGCGCGACCTGGCCGAACGGATGGGCTTCGAGGTGTCGAATATTTACAATTTTATTGAATCGAAAGAGGCCTTGCTGGAAAGTTACCTGTTCCAGATTTCGGAGGATTTCCACTCGGGCATCGATCACATCCTGGAATCGAGCTACTCTCCCACCGAAAAGCTGAAAGCGCTGGTCTCCCTTAATATCCGGCTCACCTCCACAAAGCCGTACCAGGTGGGGCTGCTGGTGAACGAGTGGCGCAATCTGAAAGAGCCGAAGCTTACCCGTTTTGTTGAACGGCGAGGCGAATATGAGGATAAAGTGCGAATCATCATCCGCGAGGGCATCGACAGCGGCGAATTTCGTCCGTTCGACATGGACATTATCACTCACGCTGTTCTGTCATCGGTACGATGGATTTACTATTGGTACACCGATCACTCTGAAGAAGTGAACCCGGTTGAGCTTGAAAAGCAGCTGACGGAGTTTATCCTATCAGGTGTTGTAAGACCGGAAGCAAAGAATAGCATAAAACGCACGTGAGCTGATGGTTCGATGTTACTCATGTACGTTTTCAGATCATAATAAATGCTGCATTTCGATCTTATCCGCTTCTCAAGCACAGTCTAATTAAGAGTCACATCATTTAATGTGAAAATCTTTCAGTCTCTTATTGCACTATAGCATTGAATTGTATCGGGTTGTAAACTTTAGGTAGTGAAATTCAGACAGGGATTTTGTAAAGTTTCCCAAATATAAAATTACGGGGAAGCGATTATGAATAATTCAGAGGGAAGTGTTCCAAAACAAAACGATCCCGCCACAAATGATCAATCTAACTCGAAAAATCAGCCAACGGCTGACCGAAGATCCATAATTGGCGCCATCCTATTCTACTTGATATTAGGTGTTTTTATTGCCTGGAACAGTGAAACTGTGCGAGAATTTCTGCTTCGAAATCTTTGGCCAATAGCAATCGCAATTACACTGTTAGCAATCTTTCTCTTAAATAGCTTCGTTAGAGAAAAAAATACTATCGCTTCTACAAGACGGAAAATAGCTTTTGTTATCTACATCGCTATACCCATTCTTCTTATTCTTGCCGTTGCCATCTTCATCATGCCTCAGTACCACTCAATTATTCTGAGATCATTCTTTCTGTTGATTGTTTGTCTGTTGCCGGCAACACTCTACTATCTGTTTATCGTGAGCAGTAAAACCAGCCTACTGCATGAGTTCTTTACCAATCTTTCAAGATTGGGTCTGTTAGATTCCCAAAACAGAGGCGGTAAACAGGAATCTGAACTTGAAAGACGTGTACGAATTATGAGCTATCTTGAAAAATTCGAGGCAGTTTATGGCAGTATTCCCGATGAGCTTAAAGATGAAATCATTGAAGCCTCACACCCTGATAATACCGACAGTGCACATCCGGCTTTTGATAAATATACTACCGATAAAATGCTGGGAGGAATATTCACACCAGCTACAACCATTCCGGTTGTACTTGCCACACTTTTGATTGGCCTTGGTTGGCTCCTAACACTGCCGCCATGGGAGTTGATCGATGGGCAACATAGCCAAATTATTCTGGACGATCTCGCCCAGGTACTGCATCCGGAAACCACGACTGTAAATTTTGCATTTTTGGGCGCTTACTTTTTTTCACTCCAAATGTTATTTCGTCGATACATCCGGAAGGATTTACGAGGCAGCGCCTACACATCGGCCTCCATAAGAATAATCCTTGCAGTAATAGGTATCTGGGCAGTTATACAGACAGCACCATATTTAAACCTTACTTCTTCTTTTGAAACCGACGTACCTATGATGCTTGTGATCGCATTTGTGATCGGCGCCTTTCCACCCATCATCTGGCAGATTATTCAGTCGGCCTTCAGGTTCATTACCGGTGCAAGATTTTTTGTACCAAGTTTACGTTCAGAAATGCCGGTGAGCGGTCTTGACGGGCTTACTGTGTGGCACGAAGCAAGGCTTGAGGAAGAGGATATTGAAAACATTCCCAACATGTCGACAGCTAATATCGTAGAGCTTTTGCTTCAAACAAGGATACCACCGGAACGTATCATCGACTGGGTTGATCAGGCTATTCTGTATACACAGATTGGATCGGAGAATAATAAAGAGAAAAAATTTAAGAGTGCAGCCGGCCAAAATGGCGATAGTTCATCGTTCATTAACCGCACTGCACTCAGGCAGCTGGGCATCCGTACGGCAAGTGATCTTGTTGTTGCTGTTGAAAGGCCGATACAGACGAACGGGAATGGTCAGAATAGATCCGTTTCTGATATTGACATGCAATTGCGGCTTCACAACCTGGCGAACATCCTAAAAACATACCCCAATCTCAGGCTTGTTATGACCTGGCGGTCACTTGAAAACTCCGAATAACAATTTGAAGAGTATATTCAGTTTCAATAATTGCTCAGAAAAAATGAGAGAATTGTGACTCTTTTCTTAGCCCTCAGCGGCTGCTTTGCCCAAAATCAAAAATATAAAACAGACCTACCTGGAAGCCCCTGTTGCGCGAGCGAAGGTCGCTGTTTTCTGAAATAATCCTGAATCCCTGGTTAAATCTGAGATCAACACCTATTCGTGCCGGCAGAAACGTGTAACTTACACCTGCAGTGAGCCCAAAGTCGCGCGATCGGATTTTCCTGCTGAGATCCTCAGCTGCGCCGTCATGATCGGATCTTGCTGTCAGCAAAAAACCAATGTGAGGGCCACCCTGAACTTTTAAACCCTCCGCAGGCTCTATCTGAAACAACACCGGCACCTGGATATAGTCGAGCGTGATTGATCTGCCGCTGCCGTTAATCCTCGTGCCCTGCAGCGAGTAAATCAGTTCTGGCTGGATCGAGAACGCCTCTTCCTTGTCAAGCTCAAAACGCGCCATGAAACCGAAATGTGTGCGCGGCCTCACAGCCTGATCAAAATCACCGGACAATGTAAGTGTGTATGGACTGATTCCGCCTTTTATTCCAAACTCTGACTGCTGCGCATGTACGTTTACAGGCAGCGCGAAATAGCCGGCCATAATGCAGATTGCTAAGTATTTTTTCATCCTAAAGCTTACCCCTATTAATGTATGGCAGGTGTACTTCAGGAAAAGCAGATTGTTCCGGAAAATCAGGTGAAAAGCATCACTTTTCTGCTAAGATCTCGGTTTTCTCCTTAACAGCCGGAGCCACTTCTGTTGCAAAGAGTTCTATGGAGCGCAACAGCTTTCGGTGAGGAATGCTTCCCACGCTCATCTGCAGCAAAAAACGGCTATGCCCGAATATCTTATGCTGGTAAAGAATTTTTTCAACTACGTCATCTGGGCTTCCCACAACATTTGCTCCCTGCAGTGCGCAGGAAGATTCGAACTGCTGACGAGTCATGGGCGGCCAACCGCGCTCGCGGCCAATTTTGTCCATTTGTGTTTTGAATGCAGGATAGGCAATATCGATAGCTTCTTCGCGCGTATCGGCGATAAAACCGTGCGAGTTGATACTCACCGGCTGTGGATCAATTCCTGCATCTTCTGCCCCTCTTTTGTGTATTTCGGCCATAGGCTTGAACTGCTCCGGATAGCCGCCAATAATGGCGATCGCCATCGGCAGACCCAGTGCGCCCGCATGATATGCCGACTTTGGCGTTCCGCCCACGGCTCTCCAGATCGGAATTTTATCCTGGTAAGGCCTCGGGTACACCCCCCTACCGTTTACATGCGGAGTATGCTCACCCTTCCAGTTCAGCACTTCATTTTCACGGATTTCAAGAAGCTGATGCAGCTTCTCATCAAACAATTCTTCGTAATTCTGCAGATCGTAACCAAAAAGAGGAAATGATTCAATAAACGATCCCCGTCCCACCATAATTTCTGCCCGCCCTTTGGAGAGAAGGTCAAGCGTGGCATACTGCTGAAATACACGCACCGGCTCTTCCGAACCCAAAACCGTGACGGCGCTCGACAGCCGGATCCTTTTTGTCCTCGCCGCAAGAGCCGACAGAATTACCGATGGCGCCGATGCTACATATTCGTCCCGGTGATGCTCGCCTACAGCAAAAACATCCAGACCCAGTTGATCGGCGAATTCTGCCTCTTCAAGCAGATATTCAAGTCGTTTAGCGGGATGCAGTGGCTGAGCCTGACCTGCAAAGGGTGTGTTTTCAACAAAGGTGTAAATTCCGAGTTCCATATCAATAATTCTCTTCCATACAATTTTGGGATGACTATTTTGCTTGATAGAACGTTTAATATTAAACAAAATTTCGATGGTAAGCCATCGATTTATCTGAAGAGTAATTTAGACAAAATCTATAGAACGACTATTGGATGGGCTTCAGTATCGGAAGCATTCCTGCCCTCGGCCGCAACAGCGTTGCTCAAAACATAAAATGCAGAGAGTTGTCTGAAGCACCTGGGTTGTATTTTTACAGATAGCTGACAGTACTGCCTTTCCCGTCATGCATTACCTTTAACAAACAATAGTTGTATCTTGCGCAATCGCAACAAGGCGATATTACGTTTTCGAAAAAAGACTGAAAAATTCAATAAGAACAAATCACTTGCAGAAAATGTCAGACAAACCGATTGTAGGCGTAGTTATGGGCAGCGACAGCGACTGGCCTACCATGAAAGAGGCGGCTCTAACCCTTGAAGAATTCGGTGTACCGTACCAAAAGCAGGTTGTATCGGCCCACCGCACTCCCGATGTAATGGCTGAGTACGGGGTTACTGCGCGTGAGCGCGGACTGAAGATAATCATTGCTGGTGCCGGTGGTGCAGCACATCTCCCGGGTATGCTGGCATCGTACACCACACTCCCGGTAATTGGTGTGCCTGTGCAGACAACTGCTCTCGGAGGCATTGACAGCCTCTATTCAATTGTACAGATGCCGAACGGCGTGCCGGTTGCAACCGTGGCCATTGGTAAGGCGAAGAATGCCGCCCTGCTTGCGTTAAGGATGCTTTCCATGAATGATCAGGAACTGGCCGGCAAACTCGAAAGTTATCAGATCAGAATGGCGGATGAATCAATCGACAAGACCAAGAACCTGGTCTGAAATTATCTGCTTCCACTAGCACTACAGACGAAGCCTGACAAAATGAATTACCCCGGAACCCTAAGAAACATGGCTTTAACAGCCATTGGAACAATTTTGATTCTATCTGCTTGCGGAGGTGAATCGGACGGCCTTTCGGATTTTGAGCGGGTACACGGTGTTGGTCCGATTACGGAAACAATTGAACTGAGCGAGCTGGATATGGAGAAAGCACAGCGCGGCGAGCAGATCTTCAACACGCAGTGCGTGGCCTGCCATCAGCTCGATGCAACAATTACAGGTCCGCGTCTAAGAAACACTTTCAATAACCGTACGCCTGAATTCATCCTGAACTATATCCTGAACCCTGAGGGGATGAAAGAAAAGCACCCGGTTGCGCAGGAACTCGCTCGCGATTACCGAGGTAACATGGTGAGTGTTGGCACCACTGAACAAGAAGCCCTCGAACTGCTTGAATATATGCGGGCAGCAAGCGAAGGCGAATTCAGGTAGTTCAGCGCATAAATTTTCATAATCAAAGACCGCCGATCAGGATATGGACAACAAAGCCATTAATATTATTATTCTGCTTCTATTGATCCTGTTCATCTCATTCAGGCTGAACGTAGCCTGTTCACAAATGGACCGGGAGGGTGAACAGCATATCAGCGAGGAGATAGAAAACTTGCCTGTCGTATTTTATGGCACACTTCCCTGTGCTGACTGCCCGGCCATCGATTACCACATTGTAATCGAAGAAGAGAGCTTCACCGAACTGAGCTGGTACCGGGACAGGGATCCCGATCCTTTCAAAAAAACGGGTGAATGGGTACTCCGCGATGATACGCTCCGTATCTTTGATGGTGAGACAGACGAATTGGTCAAAACCTTTCATTTCGATGATGACCACCTGACTCTGCTCGACCGTTCAGAGCAGCGTGTGACCGGTGAACTTGCCGATATGCACAGACTTGAAAAATCACAGGAAGAGAGCTCCATCCGCCGGCGCCATCTTGAGCTTAAAGAGGAAGGAGTCGACTTTCTGGCCTCCGGCAATGAGCCCTTCTGGAACGTTCAGATCGATTTTGACGGAAAGCAGACTCTTCGCTACCGCACGCCGGAGAGCGATATCGAATTTCCCCTTCCTGAAGAAAGCATAGAAAATGATTTGAAATACTGGCACACCGAAAACCAGTACGGCAGTGTACAACTCACCGTAAAAGAGAGATATTGCCGCGATAGCATGAGCGGATTTCTATTCACGCATACCGTTACCATCCGGAAAAATGGTGGGGCTGAATTGCAGGGGTGCGGACGGTATCTTTGATCTCAGATTGAAGATCAGCGGATCATCGATTTCTGATTTGGTTCAATTCCAGATTTGAGATCATCCATAACTTTCATTTCTATGCTTTTGTAATGAGCCTTACCGGGCTTGAATTCCCGGTTTGCAAGGCGGAGCGAAGCCTTACGAATCCTTTGCCACGCAGGGTATGAATTAACCATGATTTATAAGCCATCAAGGCGGGACCCTGGATTCGTATTGCGCAGCCGCGGCGAACTGCTTCGGGAATTCACCGCCTTGTCCCGACGACTCCTCTCGTGTGGACACATCTTTTGGCCTCTCAAATCTGGCGTCTTAAGTATTTGACACCTCTAACGTAGGCAAATCGATTTGATATTTTGACGATATTGGTACTGTCGCAGGCTTTCAGCCTGCCCTAAGGGTGATATCTGTTTACTTGGGGCGAATGCCCCAAGCTTTGTTCTCTCAGGCTTTCAGCCTGAAATTCGTGCCAATAAAAAAAGGCTGCCCCGCAAGGGATCCATTTAGGAAAAGCCTTACATAACACAGCCCGGAGCAACGCCCCGGGTAGAAGGCGCATCCATTGGGCAGGCTGAAAGCCTGCGATAGGTCGAATTTTTTTTAAAAAAGGAATGTTTTATAATGATTCGGTGCCATGCAATACCCGATGTTTAGACTTATAAATATTGATATGAAAAAAATGTGTCCACACGATAAGACGTCTCGGGATCGTTCTTTTGCCCCACCGGGATCCCTGTAGGATATCAAGACAAAAGAACAAAATAAAATGCAGTTGATGGGATGACTTCTAAAATGGAATGTAATTACCGTTGTAACAGGAGCGAATAAAGATCACCCAAAACCCCCCTTTCTATTGTACTCAATAATCTCTCTGTAGGCTTTCAGCACTGCGCGGGTGGCTTCATAATCAAGTACACGGCCGTGCTGCCTGGCCGTTTCATGAGCATTTTTGGGAGCGAACGGCAGCTTCACATGCTTCAGTGCCGGCACATCTCCGCTGCTGTCGCCAATGTAAGCCATTTCTGAAAGTTCGATATCCAAAGCATCGCTTAACAGCCTGATTCCCTGCAGTTTATCGTTTCCCGGCATGAGAATATTTACTGAGATATCAGTGGCGTGCACCTCCATACCGGGATGAATTTCATCCACTTTATCGAGTACACGCCGGTGAATTTCTTCGATGATTTTTACATCCATACAAACCACTCCGGCATCCATCATTTTTGTAAACTCAATGATGACACCGGGATAATCGGGAATAACATCACTCTTAAGCCACTCCCGCATTCGGTTCACCGGCTCCAGTTCTCCGTCGGTACTTTTGAGTGCTGTAACAATCCGGTTTCCGTCCCAGTGATAAAGCCCGGCGCTTTCAAATATGAATGGAAGGCGGATGTCAAGCCATTGCGCCACCGCTTCGGCATATGGAAACGGGCGGCCAGTGCAGATGGTAAGTTTCGGTACTTCTTCCTGTTCTTGGCTCAGCTGATTCAGCTCCCTGATCAGGTTGATCGCCTCCCAGTCAGGGCTTTTAAATGGGTAGGAGATACACCCGTCAAGGTCGGTTACAAAAAGTTTGATCATGCTTCGAATGAAAATTGATTAAAAGTATTAGCGTTTGCCGAAAAGAAGTCACCTGAATGAATAAAGGGATTGCACGTGGCGTTCAGTTCCTGACTCGCTTTCAACCCAGTTATGCGACCTGCAGCCTTTGCCCTTTCACTGTCTATAACTCAGATTTCTTATCTGATTCCATGAAACGGCCCATCAGCCTGTTTTTTTGTTTTCTGCTTTCAGGAAAGAATAATCCGGAGATCAGGAAAAACATACCCAGAATAAGGAGCAACTGGTACCTGTTTTCATAGTCGGCAAATTCCTGTGTAGAAAATTCCCCTCTTTCCAGTTCATCAAGCCGGGCAAAGAAAGGTTCAATTGTATCACTTCCCGAGGTTATTTCGTAATACTCTCCCCTGCCGGCAATGGCAATTTCCTGCATGGTTGCAGGTTCGAGTCGGGTGGTAACGGTGTTGCCCTGGGCATCGCGATGGTAGCCCGTTAACTGTCCGTCACGGCCATAAATCGGTATTGGTGCGCCATCGCGGGTACCGATACCGACTGTAAAAATGTAAACACCTGCATCTGTGAGCCTACTTAGAGCGTTGCTAAAATCCGGGCCGTGGTGTTCGCCATCAGCCACAAAAAGCAGCACATTTGCCGCGCCCGGCTGCTGATCAACTGCTTCAAATGCTTCGACCGCAAGATCGAGTGCAGATGTGAAGTTTGTTCCGCTGGTCGGCATCTGATCGGTATTCGAAATATCCAGAAAGAGCCGCATCGCAGAATAGTCGGTGGTTAGCGGTGCCTGAACAAATGCCTCGTCGGTAAAAACAAGAAGGCCAATGCGGTCGCCCCTCAAACGGTTCACAAGTCGGTTGATTTCAAATTTGGCTTTATCAAGCCGGCTCGGGCGAACATCTTCGGCATTCATACTGCGGGAAAGATCAAGGGCAACCAGTAAATTTAGTCCGGTTCTCTGTATTTCTCGTACTTCCGTACCCAGCTTAGGACCTGCCAAAGCAACGATAAAAAAGAACGCCGCACTCAGAAAACAGGCGAGCCGCACCTTGTCGCCGGTGCGCCAATAATCGAGCCTGAGCTGCTCCACCAACCGCTCATCAAACAGTTTTGCCCGTTTCTTCACCTGTATTTTTCGGTACCACCAATAGCCGCCATAAATAACCGGCAGTAAAAGTAATAACCATAGATAGCTGCTGTTTTCCCAGATCATGATTGGAAAGTTAATCGCTCAGTTTACAAATAATGTTTAGTTTGGCAAGATACCATTTGTTAAAAGCAGATGAAGCTGCAATTTCAGTTCCATTTAACGCTTACGGGACCGTAATCTTTTCCCGGGGTTGTACCCAAAATTATTAAGCAGTCTTAGTAGCGCTCTTTGTTCAGCACTATCCTGCAAACATCCCGGTTCTAATTTTTCCACTCGGGCAAAAAGAATCATGCGCTCACAGATTTCTTATTGTCAGGGAGAGTTAACCGACAGCTTCAGCAGATATCTCTCCTTCGGAAACCAGGTAGCGGTTCTCGGCAGGAGCAACTGTGAAAAGCCAGAGTACGCCTGCTGCAACCAGAAATGAAGAAAAAAGGAACATCGTCTCCCGAATGGTCAGCAACCCAAATTCCAGTATGAGAGCTGCAATCGTCACCGAAACTGATTGAGCCAGTGTAAACAGTAGCCACTCAAGGCTGAATACCCTGCCCCTGAAATTATCGGGTGCACGCCTCTGAAGCAAAACGGTACTCATAACCCAATTTGATCCCGAAGCCATGTGTGCCAGTACAACAAATAGTCCCATCATGATTACCGTTTGCATGCTGCTTACAACACCGTACATTAAACCGGCTGTGATCATAAAAAACCCCATACCTTTTATCCAGCCGCTCTCCTTCTTGAACAATCGGCGTCCAACAACCGGGCCGATACCGGTACCTATCCCCCTTGCAGCATAAAGTATACCCAAACCTATACTGCCCATCATCAACACTTCTTCTGCCACGATAATGAGCATGTAGACCAATGCCCCAAGACACATTGTGAACATTCCTTTAGCAAGAGTTGGGCGAAGAATATGTTTGTTGCTGTAAAGGTAGTTTATTCCCTCCCGTATTCCTGTTAGTGGATTTCTGGTACGGTACAGTTCCCGTTTCGAAAGTTTTACTTGCGGAATGTTAGCCCGGTACACGAACCATGTTGCGATAAAGTACGTCAGACCATTAATCATAAACACAACATCGGTGCCAAGCAGTGCAGTGGCGAAGCCCCCAATTGCCATCCCTGTGGTAAATATGATGCTCCAGGACGCCGCAGAAAGAATGTTGGCAACCACCAGCTCTTCGGAGGTGGTAACGTTGGGAATGGATGAGGTTTTAGCCGGTTCAAAAATTGCTGCAAATGCCATCTGTAAGGCAATTAGCACGTAAGCCAGCCAGAGCAGTTCAGCCGATATGATTAAAATGAATCCAAGCACGATGACTCCGCGCGCCACATCACACCAGATCATTAGTTTGCGACGGTTAAACCGGTCGGTGATATACCCCGCAATTGGCGAAAATGAAGCAAGGCTCAACATTTTAACCACAATTATGAGCCCAAGCAGTAGCTCAGACCCACTGTACGTTTGTATCAGTGAGTACACGGCAAGTAATCCAAACCAGTCTCCGAAATTTGCAATAATTTGCGCGATCCAGAGCCTCCGGTAATCGGGATTATTTTTGACGAGCTCGATATATGGTTTAAGCTTGAATCTCAAACGGGGAAGGTCTGGGTTTTAGGTTAAAAGTTCAGGGAGCAGGGAACAGGTAACACGGAAAAGTCCTCGTTTCCTGTAATTATTTATTTTAAACTTGAATTACACTTATTCGGTTAATCAGTTCGTCTGTTCTGCGGTTCTAAATTCTTTTGGTTTTTTGGTAAGAGTTGTGAAAGCAATCAGCACGCAGAGGTTCAGGGTTCCAACCTGCCAGCGTAACGCGCCTTTCGGCTACTGATAGAGTTGGATTCGGTTTTATGGTTTCCCGAAACTCGCACCTCGCAACTGGTCAACCGGCTACCGGCAATCGTTCACTTAACTCCCGTGCTTCCAAACCCGCCATCTCCCCTGTTCGTTTCCGGCAGTTTATCAACGCTGTCGGTTTCAGCACGAAAAACAGGTGCAATTACCATTTGGGCAATCCTGTCTCCCTTTTTGATTTCAAATGGTTCATCGCCGTGATTAATCGCCAATACCTTCACCTCGCCGCGGTAGTCCGAATCGATGGTTCCCGGACTGTTCAGCATAGTAATACCCTGTTTCCAGGCAAGGCCGCTCCGGGGCCTGATCTGCGCTTCATATCCCGCCGGAAGTGCCATACGAAAACCGGTCGGAATTAATGACCGCTGGCCTGGATCCAAAGTTATGGGTGTATCAACCGCAGCTCGGATGTCCATGCCTGCTGCTTCAGTCGATTCATAGGATGGAAGCTGAACATCTCTTCCATGATCAAGTTTTTCAAATAAGATTTTAATTGGCTCCATGTCTTTCATATGAAATAAGTCTTACCCTTACATTTCCAAAAATAACTCTTACATGCGCTTCTACGGGCACACGAAGGTCGTCGGTTGCAAACCATGAGCGAAATCGTCCGCGAAATCCAAACGGGCCTTCGATGTCGGCCTCACCTTCACTGAAGAAAGTCTCAATAGGTTCATCGAATGGTTCGTAGCTGCGCATTTCGGTTTCCGGCCTGCTGCTTGCACGAACCCAACCTTTTTCCCCCTCAATAAATGCCGGCTTTTCATACATTTCTTCTTTACCTGCAAACAAGCGCGAATAGAAGAAAACAAGGTCACCCCCGCTTGCCGGCTCTGTAATGTCGAGCGTATCGGTCGGTTCACCGCTTTCATAGAAATGAACTTTTCCATCTTCGCGATCGAAAAGAATCCGTACCCGGTCGTATTCCTCATCGTGAATATCGTCACGCCAAAAAACATGGCTGTAAGGCCAATCCTGATTGAAACTGAAAATGGTTTCATAGTTTACGATTCGAGTTCCCACAAATGGAACACGCCGATTTGAACGGATTCGGGTACGAAGATGATATGCTTTCTCCCCGTTCCAGGTTGTATCGGGCATCAGTTCCACATCTACCCAGCCCAGCGTGAGAAATCCATATCGTACCTCGTATTCAAACACTTCACGGGCATCGATAAGCATCTGCATTGTAGGCGGCCCATCGCGTTCATAGGTAAACATGGATTGTGCCTCGGCGGGCGCCGCCATTACCAAAAAAAGAAGGGCAGCCTTCAGTGTTCTATTCAGTATCAGTAAAAGCCTCAAATGCGTCTTCATCATATCCTACAAGTACGGCTTGTTCATTTACGAGCACAGGCCTTTTTATCATGGTTTGATGCTCAAGAAGCTGATCAAAAAGATCGCTCTCTGTAAGATCTTTTTCTTTTAGACCAAGCTGCCTCCACTTCATTCCGCGTTTATTCAATAGTACGTCCAGTCCAAGCCTGTCTACGAATCCTTGTAGCTCATCTCTTGTCAGGGGTTCCTTTTTCAAATCAATAAATTCATACTCCACGTCATTTTCTTTTAGCCATGCAAATGTGTCCCTTACTTTGTTGCAGTTTTTGATGCCGTAAACTTGTATCATATGATCAAATATTTTCTAATTGAGTTACCAAAATACCATTTAATTTTAAGGTTATTGTGAACTTATTGGATTCAGAACTGCAAACAATTTATTGATGCAGAGCATTTATCTTAACAGAATATCATCACTATTTGCGCTTTTAGGCGGTTTTTTGATTCTGCCGCTTTTACTCGCAGGCTGCAATCAAAGCAGCGATCAAAGGGATTTTGAGCGTGCAGCTTTCGCAGAAGCCGAGGGATTT